>CAZGGT010000172.1:0-12330 GCA_964525335.1 uncultured Nitratifractor sp.
CCCACCCTTACCGATCGGCTTTCCCCTTCTCCGGAACGAGGAGGAGAATCTTCGATATAATTTCATCCAAAAAAGCAGGAACGACCCATGCGCGTACTCTCCGGAATCCAGCCCTCCGGCAAACTCCACATCGGCAACTACTTCGGCGCCATCGCCCAGATGCTGCGCCTCCAGGAGGAGCATCAGCTCTTCGCCTTCATCGCCAACTACCACGCCCTCAGCGGGGGCGCCAAGCTCGAAGAACTCAAGCAAAACACCTTCGAAGTGGCCGTCGACTTCCTCGCCCTGGGGATCGACCCGGAAAAAACCATCTTCTGGGTCCAGAGCCACGCCAAGCAGGTCCTGGAGCTCTACTGGATCCTCTCCCGCTATACCCCGGTGGGGCTCCTGGAGCGGGCCCACAGCTACAAGGACAAGGTCGCCAAGGGAATCGCCCCCAGCCACGCCCTCTTCAGCTACCCGGTCCTCATGGCCGCCGACATCCTCCTCTACGACGCCGAGAAGGTCCCCGTGGGCAAGGACCAGATCCAGCACCTGGAGATGACCCGGGACATCGCCATCAAGTTCAACAACGAACACGGCGAGATCTTCACCGTTCCCGAAGCCCTGGTGGAGGAGTCGGTGGCCACCGTCCCCGGCATCGACGGCGCCAAAATGTCCAAAAGCTACGGAAACACCATCGAGATCTTCATGGAAGAGAAAGCCCTCCAGAAGCGCTGCAACAAGATCGTCACCGACTCCACCCCCCTGGGCGAGCCCCTCGACCCCGAGCGCTGCAACGTCTACGCCCTCGCCTCCCTCTTCCTCGACGAAGGGCAAAAGGCGGAGCTGGCCGAGCGCTACCGCAGCGGCGACTTCGGCTACGGCCATTTCAAAAAGGAGCTCAAAGAATTGATCTGGGAGCACTTCGCCGAAGCCCGGGAAAAACGGCAACGCTACCTGGAAAACCCCGACACCATCTATGCGATCCTCGAAGAGGGAGCGAAGAAAGCCCGGGCCCTCGCCGACGAAAAGATGAAGGTGGTCCGGGACGCCGTCGGTATTCTCTAAGCCCAAAGGCCCTTCTTGAAAGATATCAAAATCGTCTTCCGCCGCCTGGTCCTCCCCTACTGGAAGGACTACATCCCCTACTTCGTCCTGGCGATCCTCGGAACGATCCTTTCCGCCGCCGGCGCCTCCGCCTCCGCCTACCTGGTCAAACCGGTCCTCGATGAAATCTTCATCAAAAAAGACGTTCACGCCCTGGAGCTGCTCCCCTACGCCATCATCCTCGTCTACGCCATGAAAGGGGTGGGCAAATACATCCAGGTCTACTACTCGGCCCTCATCGGTCAGGACATCATCCGCCGGGTCCGCAACCAGATGCTGGAGCGCCTGCTCTCCCTGGACCTGGGTTTCTTCCACCGGTTCCGCTCCGGAGAGCTCATCAGCCGCAACATCAACGACGTGGGCCAGATCCGGAACATCGTCTCGACGATGCTCCCCGAGCTGGCCCGCCAGATCCTGATCTCCCTGGGACTCCTCGGTGTGGTGATCTACCAGAGTCCAAAGCTCGCTTTCTTCGCCCTGGTGGGGCTTCCGCTGGTGATTCTGCCCCTGAGCCTCATCGCCAAAAAGCTCAAAAAACTCTCCCACCGCTCCCAGGAAAAGACCTCCGACATCACCTCCCGGCTCGCCGAGATCTTCAACAACATCGAGATCATCAAAGCCCGTTCCGCCGAGAAATTCGAACACGATAAATTCGCCAAAGAGAACATGGAATACTTCCGGCTCAACATGAAAACCGTCAAAACCTCTCAGCTCTCCGACCCGATCATGGAGACCATGGGGGCGGCGGGAGCGGCGATCGTCATCATCGTCGGGGGCCACCAGGTAATCAACGACCAGATGAGCGTGGGAGCGTTTTTCTCCTTCCTGACGGCTCTGTTCATGCTCTACACACCCATCAAGCGAATCACCAGCATCTACAATCAACTCCAAAACGCCGTAGCCGCCAGCGAGCGGATCCTCTTCCTCCTCGATCAGCGTCCCCGGATCGTGGCCCAGGGAGACGAAGAGGTGGGCGAAGCCCGGGAGTTGGAGTTCCGGGACGTCAGCCTCCACTACGGGGAGAAACAGGCGCTGGATCGTGTCAGTTTCCGGGTCCGCAAAGGGGAAAAACTCGCCCTCATCGGCGACAGCGGCGGCGGGAAAAGCTCCATCGTCAATCTCGTCGTCCGCTTCTACGACCCCAGCGCCGGGGAGATTCTTCTCGATGGCGAACCCCTGCAGAACTATCGGCTCCCCAGCCTGCGCGACGCCGTCTCCATCGTCACCCAGCGGGTCTACATCTTCAACGACACCGTCGCCGCCAACGTCGCCTACGGCAAAGCGATCGACGAGGAAAAGGTGATCCGGGCCCTCAAAGAAGCCAACGCCTGGGAGTTCGTCGAAGAGATGGGGGGAATCCACTCCTCCCTCAGCGAGCAGGGGGCCAATCTCTCCGGAGGACAGCGCCAACGGATCGCCATCGCCCGGGCCCTTTACGTCGATCCCAAGATCATCATCTTCGACGAAGCCACCAGCGCCCTGGACACCCGGAGCGAACGGAAGATCGTCGAGGCGGTGGAGCGGATCTCCAAAGAGCGGATCACCCTCATCATCGCCCACCGCCTCAGCACCGTGGAGCATGCCGACCGGATCGCCGTCCTCAAGGGAGGAAGGATTCTCTGCCTCGACCGTCCCGAGAAGCTGAAAGAACACTGCCCGGAGTATCGCCGACTCCTGGGGGAGATGCGGGAGGACCATGAATGACCTGGAACGGGCGGCCCGACAGGCCGCCGAGAGCTTTCCGCACAAAGAGATCCTCTCTTTTGAATGGGACGGAAAGAAGTACTGGCTCAAACGTGCCCGGAAAACGGGTTCGAACCTCCTGCATCACGCCGTCTGGCGCCTAAGCCGCTTCCCCCTCCTGGTCCCGGTCGAGAGCCAGAGTCCCCGGGAGGCGCTGGAGCACGAAACCTCGAAG
Organism: uncultured Nitratifractor sp.; assembly: GCA_964525335.1. Lineage (GTDB taxonomy): Bacteria > Campylobacterota > Campylobacteria > Campylobacterales > Sulfurovaceae > Nitratifractor. The sequence goes on from CAZGGT010000172.1 coordinate 3,008, forward strand.
CTGCGCCGCCTCGCCGCGGAGGGCATCTCCGTTCCCGAAGTGCTCCTGCAGAGCGATGCCTACTTCGTCATGTCCCACACCGGTCCCACCCTTCGGGATCGGCTGTACCGAAACAAAGCGAACGAGCCGCTCACCCTCGCCATTTTCGATGCCCTGGCCCGGCTCCATCGCCTGGGGGAGTACCACGGCGGCTCGCAGCTGCGCAACCTCACCTGGACCGGGTCGGAAGTCGCTTTCATCGACTTCGAGGAGAAATTCGATGGAGGCGCCGACCTGAACATTCTCCAGCTCCGCGATCTTTTTCTCCTACTCTTCGCCTTCGCCAAAGACCGGATTCCCCTCGATTACGCTTCCCATCTCCGCCTCTATTGCGAAGAAAGCGGCAACCGGGATTTCGACCGGCGCCTGCGGGAGATGATCCGCCCCCTGGGCTGGATGGAACGGATCGTCGCTTTCCCCCCGCTCTGGAAGGTCCTGGACAAAGACACCCGGGCGACCTACCGGCTTTTTCAGGAGATCAAAAAACTTTGAGAATTTTTCGCAGGCGTTATGAGGCTTTGATGCTCTCGAAGAGCCGGTGGAGGATCTCCGCGTCGCTTCCCAGCCGCCGCCGGACCCCTTCGGGCTCCACCAGTTTCGCCAGCCATCGGAAACGCCGGTAGAGCGCCCGGAGCTCCTCTTCGAAACTCTCATTTCCGCTGGCTGCTATATAGCGCCGCAGCAGCGCCGGATAGTCGGCCTCCTGCTTCTGCCGATGGAGCGAATAGAGCAGGAGAAAAAGGTCCCGGAACTGCAACGCCTTCAGAACGCTGTTGGTGGGAAAACTCTCCTCGAAGTCGATGATCCCCACCCCTTCGTCGCCATCCAGGACGAAGTTGCGGATCTGGGAAGCGCCGTGATACTCCCCGGCCCGGTGCAGGACCGCCAGGGCGTCGACGACCCCGTCGAGCCAGCGTTTCGCCAGCTCCGCTTCCGCCCGTTTCAACAAACCCGCCAGCCCCTCGCCCCGGTCCGTCATGACGAAAAAGCCTTCTCCTTCGGCCAGGATTTCGGGAACCGGCAGGCCCCTTTCGGAGAGCCGCCGCAGCTTCGCCGCCTCCCAGGCCGCCGCTTCAACGGCCGATTTGCGCTCCACCGGACGGAGGAAGGGCAGCCCCGTCAGGCGATAGCCCAGGGCGTGGATCGCCGTCGAACCCGTCGGACGTCCCCGTTTGAACCAATAGCGTCTCCCCGCCCGGTCGAGGGGGAAGATCTCCTCCCCCACATGGGCGAGATCCGCTTCTACGATCCACCGGGGCAGTTCAGCGCTCACCCAGCATCTCCCACATCTTCTCTTCCGGGAGCGTCTCCACCCCCAGGCTCAGCGCCTTGTCGTATTTGCTCCCCGCATCCTCGCCGTAGATCACATAATCGGTCTTTTTGGAGACGCTGCCGGTGACTTTGGCGCCGTGGCGCTCCAGGATCTCCTTGATCTCGCTGCGGGGACGGCTCATGGTCCCGGTGAGGACCACCGTCTTGCCGGTGAAAGGAGAGGCTTCGATCTCCCGTTTCTCCGGCGGAGCGGGTCGGACGATGGCCATGAGGCGCTCCACCCGCTCCCGGTTGACCCGCATGAACTCCACGAAGCTCTCGGCCATCTCCTCCCCGAAGCCCTCCAACTCCACCAACTGCTCTTTGGTCAGGTCGACGAACTTCAGGCCGTAGGCTTCGCAGATCTTCCGGCTGGCCACCTCCCCGATGTGTTCGATCCCCAGGCCGTTGAGGAAACGCCAGCACTCCCGCCCTTTGCTCGCCTCGATGGCCTCCAGGAGATTCCGGGCCTTCTTCTCCTTGAACCCCTCCAGCTTCAGCAGATCCTCCATCCTCAGGTGATAGAGATCCTCCAGGTCCTTCACCAGCCCCTCCCGGTAGAGCTGTTCGACGATCTTCTCCCCCAGGCCGTCGATGTTCATACACTGTTTGGAGGCGTAGTAGAGGATGGCGTTGACCACCCGGGCGGGGCAGGCGAGGTTCTGGCACTTGATCAGCGCCCCCTCGTCCAGAAGCTCACTGCCGCACTCGGGGCAGCGGGTGGGACGTTCGATCTTCCGCTCTTTCCCGGTGCGGTACTGGGGGAGGACCCGGATGATCTTGGGGATCACGTCGCCGCTGCGGATCAGCGTCACCATGTCGCCGATGCGCACATCCAGCTTTTCGATGTAGTCGAAATTGTGAAGCGTCGCCCGCTCCACGACCACCCCCTCGATCTCCACCGGTTCCAGGACCGCCACGGGGGTGATGACCCCGGTACGCCCCACCTGGAGCACCACGTCGAGAAGCCGCGTCTGCTTCTCCACGGCGGGGAATTTGTAGGCGACCATCCAGCGGGGGGCCTTGACGGTGTATCCCAAAGCTTCCTGGACGGCGATGCGGTCGACCTTGACCACCATCCCGTCGAGCATCACCGGCAGGGAGTCCCGCATGGTTTTGAGCTCCTCGTAGATCGCCTCGATCTCTTCGGCGCTCCGGCAGACCCTGCGGATGGGAGGCTTGCGGAATCCCAGGTCGTAGACATAGGCCATCATTTCACTGAGATACTCGTAGGGAAGAGTGTTGACCCCCACTCCCCAGGGCTGAAAAATCAGATTGCGCCGGGCGGTGACGCGCGGATCGAGCTGACGCAGGCTGCCGGCGGCGGCGTTGCGGGGATTGGCGAAAAGGGGCTCGCCCTTTTCGGCGCGCTCTTCGTTGATCCGTTCGAACTCCCGCTTGGTCATCAGCACCTCGCCCCGGATCTCGATGAGATCCTTGTGCTCGATCTCCAGCCGGATCGAGCGGATCGTGCGGGCGTTGTTGGTCACATCCTCCCCTTCGACGCCGTCCCCCCGGGTGATCGCCTGTTTGAGCAGGCCGTTCTCGTAGATGAGATTGAGGCTGGCGCCGTCGAATTTGGGCTCGACGTAGTAGCGTTCGTCGGGAAACTCCTTCCGGATACGGGCCATCCACTCCTCGAACTCTCCGGCGTCGAAGACATCTTCCATGCTCCACATGCGGCTCAGGTGCCGGGCCTTTTTGAACCCCTCCTTCAGGGGCGCGCCCACCCGCTGGGTCGGCGAGGTGGGGTCGATCCGGTCGGGGTGGGCCTTTTCCCACTCCTCCACCTCCCGGTAGAGCCGGTCGTAGACCTCGTCGGTCACCATCGGGTTGTCCTCGATGTAGTAGGCGTCGGCCCAGATCTTGAGCTGTTCCACCGCTTTGCGGTAGTCGTCGTACCCGGAGATCATTCCTTTATTTCCTTTCGTCCTATCGTTCCGCGGGCCTCTACAGCCGCCATCTTTTCCTCCCCGCATTATACCTTCCCGGAAGGTCGGGAACGGTTGGGTTCGCCGCCATGCTATAATCGTTGCAAAAAAAAAGGGAGTGCCCGTGAAGAAGATCGTTCTCCTGCTGATCTTTTCCCTCTTCGCATTCGCCAAGATGGAGTTCGCCGATCCCAAGCCGAGTTTCGACCATCCCCGCAAATGGGTCGTCCCGGTCAAAACCGACGACCTTCACGTGGTCAACCACATCATCGGCGGCATCAACAACGTCCTCAACGAATATCCTCCCGAAAGCCTCCAGGTCGCCATGGTCTTCTACAGCTCCGGGATGCGGGTGATCCGCAGGGATTACGACGCCAAGACCCTCACCCGCCTCAGATCCCTCATGGACGGATACGACGTGGAACTGGTCGGCTGCGTCAACACCATGAAGACCATGGGCTGGAAGAAAAAGGACTACATCGACGGCATCCTCTACCGCCAGGCGGGGATCGCCGAGATCATCGAACGCAACGCGGCGGGGTGGTTCGTCTTCGCCCCCTATTGAATCGACCGACAATCCCAAACCCAAACAAAAGGAGAACACATGAGTGAACCAGTCGAAGGAGGCAGCCTCTTGACGGTCTCCGCGGAGATCGTCTCCCTGGAACCTGAGGGCTTCATCATCAAAATCCACAACGACGAGCGGAACGAGACCTTCGAAGCCAAAAGCGTCCGGGAATACGCCGAGTATCTGATCCGCAGCGTCAACGGCTCCCTCTGCGACAACTTCGTCGCCACCTGGCTCCCCTCCCCCAACGCCCGCCGGGCCGACATCGACCTCATCGGTATGCAACTGGGAATGATGCAGGAGTGGATGGAAAAAGAGCTCCGTCAGGGGGATGAAGAGATCGAAGACGACGGCGGTCTCCGGGAAGCGATGGAAGCGATGAACCGAGAAGAGGACTCCCCGGAGAGGGAGGGGTGAGGCATCGGCCGTTCCCCCGCACGTCCCACGGGTGCCCAACCCGGAAGGCGGGAAACATTTTAGTGTAGAATGGCGCCTGACGATCAAAATCCGAAAAGGTAAGTATGCGTTATCTGGTTTCGATATTTTTTCTGACGTTTTCTCTCTGGGCGGTGGACGCCACCATCAAGATCGAAAAGGATGTGGACCAGCGGGCCCGGATCGCCGTCATCGACGGCAGCGGCATGGATTCGCCGCTCGGGCGCAAAGGGTTCGAGATCTTCGTGGCCGATCTCAAAATCACGGGTCATTTCCTTCCCGACAGCGAGTACCGTGAGGGAGCGTATGGAAGCGGAACGTTCGATCCGGCGTTGCGGGCCCGGGAGTATCTCCTCAAATACCGTATGGAAGAGCAGGACGGAACCGTCCGACTCCGGGTCAGCCTTTTCAAGGGGAGCGACTCCTCACCGGTCTACCGGAACAACTACACCATCGCCTCCCGCAGCCGCTATCCCTTTCTGATCCACCGGGCCGTCACCGACATCAACGCCCACCTGGGATTCACATCCGTTGGGTGGATCAACCGCTACGTGCTTTTCGCACGGTACACGGGCAAAAAAGAGAGCGAAGTGGTCCTGGCCGACTACACGTTCCACTACGTCAAACCCATTATCCGAGGCGGGCTCAACCTCTTCCCCGTTTGGGGAGATCCGAAACAACGCAGCATCTACTACACCGGATACTCGGGCAATCTGCCCACCCTCTACCGCCTCGATCTCTATACGGGGAAGCGGACCCGCATTCTCGATTCCCAGGGAATGCTGGTCTGCTCCGACGTCAGCCGGGACGGACGGCGTCTGCTTCTGACCATGGCTCCCGAGGGACAGCCCGATATCTACGAGTACAATGTGGAGACGGGGGAGCGGCGGCGTCTGACCACGTTCAGCGGAATCGACGTGGGAGGAAAATACGCCGACGGAGAACGGGACCTCGTCTTCGTCTCCAACCGCCTGGGCTACGCCAACATCTTCAAAAAACCCCTGGCGGGAGGTCCGGCCCTGCAGATGGTCTTCCACGGCCGCAACAACGACTCGGTGGATGTCCACGATACGAAAGTGGTCTACTCCAGCCGGGAAAACGACAACAGCTTCGGCGGAGGCAAAGCCTTCAACCTCTACCTCACCGATACCGGTGGGGAATATGTCCGCCCCCTGACCAGCGGCGGAATCAACCAGTTTCCCCGTTTCTCCGAAGACGGCAATACCGTCCTCTATATCAAACGGAGCTACGAGGGCAACTCCATCGGCTATATCGGCCTGGGAACCAACCTGACGATGCTTTTCCCCCTGGGAAACGACCGGATCCAGTCCATCGACTGGTAACAATCTGCAAACGAGGAGCGGTATGAAACGAACGATGAAGATGGGAACGGCGCTTCTGCTGCTGGGAGCCCTGGCGCTGGCGGAACCCTCCGTCTACGGAGGAACATACGGGGGTAGCGGCAGCACCCAGGTAAGCAAAAACAAAAAGATGATCTACGCCCTGCGCCAACAGGTCAGCCGCCTCCAGGAAGAGGTGGACGGCCTGCGCAGCGTCGTGGAGGGGCTCAGTCAGCAGCTCAACCGGTTGCGCAGCCAAAAGAGCGCCGCTCCCGCCGTGACCCCCGAACAGCTCAACCTCCTGGAACGGCGCATCGCCGCCCTGGAGAAGCGTCCAGTCGCCCCCGTGAACACCCGACGGAACACACCCCGAACCACCAAGGCCGGGACCGAAAAGAAGCGACCCAAGCACACTGAGAAAAGCGTGAACGCCGGGAGGAACGCTCCCGGCGGCGCACCGCGCTCCTCCGGAGGAGATCCTCTCCAAAAAGCCTCCTCCAAAAACCTTTTCAGCCGGGGGGTCCGCCTCATCAACCAAAAACGGTACGCCGAGGCGAAGAAACGCTTCGAGATCCTCGATGAGCGCCACTACAAACCCGCTCCCACCCAATTCTACCTGGGAGAGATCGCCTACCGCACCGGCCGCTACGACGATGCGGTGCTCCACTACCAGAAGAGCGCCGAACTCGATGAAAACGCCGCCTACATGGACCGGCTCCTGCTCCATACCGGCATCGCCTTGGAGAAGAGCGGCGACAAGGAGCAGGCCCGCAACTTTTTCCAGGCCATCGTCGACGGCTATCCCGGTACTTCCAGCGCCGCCGTGGCGAAAAAACACCTGAAATAATTCGTCGCTGACAGCGACGGTTAATTTTCCTTGGTTACAATGGCGCACATTTTGAACCAAAGGAACTACCCAATATGGCAATTGAAAACGAAAACAGCGTCGTCGGCATCGAGTACCAAGTCAAAGAGGCGGGAACCGATACCGTCATCGACTCCAACAAAGGAAGCGCTCCCCTGGAGTTCATCACCGGCAAAGGACAGATCATCCCCGGACTGGAATCCGCTCTGGTCGGAATGAGCGAGGGTGAAAGCAAGACCGTCACCGTCAAGGCCGCCGATGCCTACGGAGAGCACAATCCCGAAGCCCAGCAGACGATCCCCATCGAGCAATTCGAGGGAATCGACCTCCAGAAGGGAATGACCCTCTACGGGCAGGGAGAAGGCGGACAGACCGTCCAGGTCACCGTCGTCGACTTCAACGACAAAGAGGTCACCATCGATTTCAACCACCCTCTCGCCGGCAAGGACCTGGAGTTCGAGGTCACCGTCACCTCCGAGCGCCCCGCCACCGACGAAGAGGCCGCCACCGGCCAGGTGGGCGGCGCCCACTGCGAAGACGGCAGCTGCGGCTGCGGCCACTGAGCCGTTTGAACCTCCCCGCCGTTTCGGCGACCTTCCCTACACGTTCCGTTCCATCCCGTTCCCGATGGGGCCGGGAACGATCCGAAGCACGTATCTCTCCCCAACGGCTGCTTACGCGCCGGTCTCTTCTCCACCCGTTCCCAAAGTCTCGTTCACCAGGGATACCCAGTAGCAGGTCCCGAGAGGAATCAAATCGTCGTTGAAATCGTACCGGCTGGAATGCAGGGGGATCGTGGGAGCTTCGGGATCGTTCTTGCTTCCCAGCCAGACATAACACCCCGGTACGTTCCGGAGATAGAAGCTGAAATCTTCCGACCCCATACTGGAGGGGAAACTCTCCCGGATCGCGTCGGGAGAGACGCAGCGAAGGGCCGCCCGTCTGGCCGAGGATGCGTCGCTGTTGACGGTCGGAGGATAGCGGTACTCGTACTCCACTTCCGCCACGGCACCAAAGGCTTTGGAGATCGACTCCGAGAGCTCCCGGATCCGGCGCTCCACCGTCTTCTGGACCTCCGGGCTGAAGGCCCGGACCGAGCCACCCACCCTGCAGGTGTCGGGAATGACGTTGAAGGCGATACCGCTCTCGATGGTCGCCACGGTGATGACATGGGCCTGGGCGGGATCGATGGCGGTAGCGGAAATCTCTTTGATCGCCTGGACCAGATGGGCGGCGACCAGGATGGGATTGACGGCGTTGTGGGGCTGAGAGCTGTGCCCCGAACGTCCCCGGATCGTCACGTTCCAGGTATCCACCGAGGTCATCACCGGCCCCTCCTTGATGAGAAAGGTACCGAACGGTTCGCTGGGACGGCTGTGCAGGCCGTAGATCCGATCCGCCGGAAAATCCTCGAACAGCCCGTCCTCGATCATCGCCTTCGCCCCGGCGCCTCCCTCTTCGGCCGGCTGGAAGATCAGGAGCACCCGTCCGTCGAATCCGACCGACTCCTTGAGGTGCCGCGCCGCCGCCAGCAGCATCGTCACATGCCCGTCGTGACCGCAGGCGTGCATCACCCCCGGATGTTTCGAGGCCCAGGGCAGGCCCGTCTCTTCGACGATGGGCAGGGCATCCATATCGGCCCGGAGCGCGACGCTCTTCCCTCCCCTTCCCTTGTCGATCCAGGCGACGATCCCGGTCCCGCCGATCCCACGGCGGTAGGGAATGCCATAGGCTTCCAACTCCCGGCAGATCCGATCCGCCGTTTTCCGCTCTTGGTACCCCAATTCGGGAATGCGGTGCAATTCCCGTCTCAGTTCCCGATAGTAGTCCCAATCCATTGCGATCTCTTTCATCGGACTCCTTCCATGGTTCCTACGTTTTCCGGACCCGCTCAGAAGAGCGAACCGCTGTCTTCTCCCACCTCTTCGGGCTCGCGTTTGGGGGGATGGAGCGGATCGATCGGCCCCGAATCCTCCCGTTCGATCGCACCTCCTTCGGGTTCCCCGTCCAGGGGGATCATCTCCACCTCGCTCTGCCCGGAGCCCTCCCCGGGATTCTCCGAACTCAACACCGGCTCCGCCGTTCCCGGGGGAGTCCCCTCCTCCGGGAGGCTCCCGCCATCCTTCCGGATCGGAGGACGGGGAAGGAACCCTTCATCCAGATAATCCCCGCTCTCGGGCGCCGGAAGCGGAGAAGTCTTGGTATAGAGTTCTTTGTGTCCGTCGACCTCGCCGACATAGACCCCTTCGGGGACGGGGAAGCGCCGGGGCATACCGGGGTTCAGATCCAGCAGGCGACGGTAGAAATCGGCAAACGCCGGCGCCGCGACGGATCCTCCCGTCGCATGCTTCCCAATGGGACGGTTGTTGTCCCGTCCGTACCAGGTGATGGTGGTGACCGAAGGAGAGTAGCCGCAGAACCACGCATCCACCCCGTCGTTGGTGGTTCCGGTTTTCCCCGCCAGCTCGATCCCCTTGACCGCCGCCTTCCTTCCCGTTCCCCGCTTGATGACATCCTCGAGAATGCTGGTCATGAGATAGGCCTGCTCCGGTCGGGTGAAATCGACGATCTCCTTGGGCTTGGTCTCGTAGAGGACCGCATTCTCCTTGGAGAGGATCTTGCTCACCAGCCGCGGCTCGATCATATGGCCGTAGTTGGAGAAGACGGTATAGATCTGGGCCATCTTGAGGGGGCTGATGGCGAGATTGCCCAGGGCGATGGACATATCGTTGGGGATCTCTTTGACATCCAGCAGCATGAGGCGTTTGCGAATCGTTTCGACCCCGATATCGTAGACCAGGTTGATGGTCGCCAGGTTGCGGGAGTGAACCAGC
>CAZGGT010000173.1:0-3443 GCA_964525335.1 uncultured Nitratifractor sp.
CAGGATTCCCTTTTTGCCGAAGATCTCGATCCGTACTTTCTCCAGGTCCTCCAGGGTGGAGGCCTGTTCGATTATCTCATGCAATGCGTCCAACTGCCTGCCTTTTTCTGGGAAATTGCCGTGATTCTATCCAAAGAGGGCTGAGAGTGGGTAGTGGGTAGTGGGTAGTGGGTAGTGGGTAGTTTGACACAGGTGGGAGGACTTGTCAAGGCTTTTTCGGGGAATTGGGGTTTTTTTGGCCATATCGCTCTAAGCTCTCTGCTCAAAGCTCTTCGCTCTACGCTTTCCGCTTTTAGGAGGCGGAGGCTTCAGCCCCGAAGAATCCGGGCACCAACCATGCCGCTCTTAGCTCTACGCTTTCAGCTTTCCGCTTTTCGCTCTCGGCTCTAAGCTTTCCGCTCTAAGCTCTCCGCCCTCCCCTTTTCCACTCAGATGTTTTTTCGGGCATCCTCGTGGAGGTGGTCCCATTTGAGCTTTCCGCCGCCCAGGAGGTGGAAGTGGAGGTGGTGGATCTCCTGGCCACCGTCGTCGCCGTTGTTGGTGATGAGCCGGTAGCCGGTGGCGTCGAGCCCCAGCTTGGCGGCGGTCTCCTGGATGAAAGGGGTCATCTTCGCCATGGTCTCCCCGTCGGTCTCCTGGAAGCAGCAGATATGTTTCTTGGGGATGATCAGCACATGGACGGGCGCCTTGGGATAGAGATCGTGAAAGGCAAGGAACTCCTCGTTTTCATGGACGGTGTTGTTGGGGATCTCCCCCTCGACGATCTTGCAGAAGATACACATCGCGGACTCCTGGAAATGGGTTTGAGAAATTATAGCGAATGGCGGAACGGCTTGGAGCGAAGAGCGGAGAGCGGAAGGCTGAAAGCGTAGAGCGAAGAGTTTAGAGCCAGGCTCGCTCCCCGCCCTCTAACCCTCTCACCTTCTCACCCTCCCACCCGAAAGCCAACGACCAATGCCGAAAGCTGAATGAGCAAAGCAGAAAGCAGAAAGCTAAGAGCGGAGAGCGGAGAGCGGAAAGCTTAGAGGTGATATCGTTCGATAAATTCTATCCGCCAGAAACCAACGACCAACGACCAACGACCAACGACCAACGACCAACGACCAACGACTAACGACTAACGACTAACGACTAACCACTCCCGCATCCGGGCGATCTGCTCCCGGGTCCGTTCCGTGGCGGTTCCCCCTTCGGAAGCCCGGGCGTTCATGCTGCGGCGGTTGTCCAGCAGTTCGCAGGCGGCTTCGCCGATACGTTCATCGACGCTTCGCAGCTCCTCCGCCGTCAGTTCCGAGATATCCTTGCCCAGTTCTTCGGCCCGGTTGACCACGTTTCCGACGATGTGGTAGGCGTCGCGGAAGGGGAGGCCCGCCTCCTTCACCAGCCAGTCGGCCAGGTCGGTGGCGGTGAGGTGCCCCCGGGCGCAGGCGGCCTCCATCGCTTTCGCGTCGACCGTCATCTCGTCGATCATCTCCCGCAGGACCCGGAGGCTCAGCTCGGCGGTCCGCACGCTGTCGAAGACCCCCTCCTTGTCTTCCTGGGTATCTTTGTTGTAGGCGAGGGGGAGTCCCTTCATCACCGTCAAAAGGCTCATGAGGTTTCCGTAGGCACGGCCGGTCTTTCCCCGGAGCAGTTCGGGGATGTCGGGGTTTTTCTTCTGGGGCATGATGGAGCTGCCGGTGGCGTGCTTGTCCGAAAGGCGGACAAAACCGAACTCGCTGGTGCTCCAGAGGATCAGCTCCTCGCTGAGGCGGCTGATGTGCATCATCATCGTGGCGATATTGAAGAGGATCTCCAGGGCGAAATCCCGGTCGCTGACGCTGTCGAGGCAGTTGAGGGTCGGCTCGCGGAACCCCAGCTCCTCGGCGGTCTGGCGCCGGTCGACGGGATGGGGAGTCCCCGCCAGGGCGGCGCAGCCCAGGGGGGAGAGGTTGTTGCGCTCCCAGGAGTTCTCGAAACGCTCCACGTCCCGGCGGAACATGCTGGCGTAGGCCATGAGGTGGTAGCCCAGGTTGGTGGGCTGGGCGTGCTGGAGATGGGTCATCCCCGGCAGCAGGGTCTCGGCGTGTTCCTCCGCCACCCGCAGCAGCGACGCGATGAGCTCCCGCAGCAGGCCGGCGATCTCGAGATCGTGACGCAGGACGTAGAGACGGAAATCCACCGCCACCTGGTCGTTGCGGCTCCGGGCGGTATGGAGGCGCTTGCCGGGGTCGCCGATCAGCTCCGTCAGCCGCCGCTCCACGGCCATGTGAATATCCTCATCCCCGCCGTCGAGACTGAAGGCGCCGCTCTCGATCTCCTCCAGGACCCGGTCGAGCCCCGTATCGATCGCCTCGAAATCCTCGGGGGAGATGATCCCCTGCTTCATGAGCATCCGTGCGTGGGCTTTGGATCCCCGGATATCCTCCCGGTAGAGGGCTTTGTCGAAGGGCAGCGAGTCGTTGAGCTCCTTGAGCAGGGCCGACGATTCGGTCGCGATACGGGCGGAAGCGATCTTTTTGGACATGGGCAGCTCCGTTGGGAAAAATAGTGCGTTATTTTAGCGCAATGGTGAGGGAAGAGAAAACTCGGAACGAAGGGCAAAGAACCAAAAGGCAAACCGACTCTAATTCTCAACTCTCCATTCTCAATTCTCAACTCGGCGGGCAGAGCCCGCCGCTCATCCTTTCTCCTGGTGCGACTGACGGTGATAGCGCTCCACGATATCGGGGTCGTGATGGAGGTTGATCTTGGCATCCTCCTTCCCCTCGTAGGGAATCTGGGAGAGAACATAGCGGATCGACTCCAGCCGGGCCCGCTTTTTGTCGTTGCTGTCGACGATGATCCAGGGAGCGTAGCTGGTGTGGGTGCGGCTGAACATCTCCTCCTTGTAGTAGGTGATCCTGTCCCACATCTCCTGGGCCTTCTGGTCCACGGGAGAGAGCTTCCAGTGCTTGAGGGGGTTGGTCATCCGCTCCTTGAAGCGCTTCTGCTGGGTCTCTTTGGAAATGGAGAACCAGAATTTGATGAGGATGATCCCGTCGTCTATGAGGGCGTGCTCAATCTCCGGCACCTCTTTCATGAACTTTTCGTACTGTTCTTCCGTACAAAACCCGTAGACCGGCTCCACGATGGCGCGGTTGTACCAGCTCCGGTCGAAAAAGACGATCTCCCCCGGATCGGGCAGGTGCTTGAAGTAGCGCTGGAAGTAGAACTGCCCCGTCTCCACCTCCGTGGGTTTGGGGAGCGCCGCCACCCGGAACTTCCGGGGGTTGAGGTACTGGATGAAGCGCTTGATCGCCCCGCCCTTCCCGGCGGCGTCTCTCCCTTCGAAGATGATCATCACCCGTTTTTTGTTTTCGTAGACCCAGTTCTGGAGTTTGATCAGCTCCACCTGCAGCTGGACCAGTTCCTGCTCGTACTCCACGTTGCGGATGATCTTGGCCAGCTTCTTTTTCTGCATG
>CAZGGT010000174.1:0-2990 GCA_964525335.1 uncultured Nitratifractor sp.
CGAAAAGCGGTACCGGTTCGTTCCCGGCGACACAATCAACCGGGAGATCCTGGCCGCCCTGGAAGAGAACTTCCGCCGGGGGGAGCAGAGCCTCGTCTTCGTGCCGACCCGGGCCAACTTCAAATACCTCTGGTGCGAATCCTGCGGCAAGACCCATCTCTGCTCCTACTGCTCCGTGGGGATGAGCCTCCACCGCCGCCGGAGGCATCTGCGCTGCCACTACTGCAACTACACCGAGGCGATCCGGGAAGCCTGCGCCTACTGCGGCCACGTCCCGCTCAAGAGCGACCGGCTCGGAACCCAGGAGGCGATCGAGATCATCACCGAAGCGATTCCCGGGATTCGGGTCGAACAGTTCGACAAAGACGCCATCACCACCCCCGGCAAGCTGGAGAAGGCCCTGAAGCGGATCGAGAAGGGAGAGGCGGATGTGATCGTGGGGACCCAGATGCTCAGCAAGGGGCACGACTACCCCAACATCACCCTCAGCGTCATTACCGGCCTGGACTACATGCTGGGGCTGGGGGACTACCGGGCCAAGGAGCGGGCCGTGGCGCTGCTTCACCAGATCGCCGGGCGCAGCGGACGGAGCAAGAACGCGACGATCCTGATTCAGAGCGCCCAGGAGGAGTTTTTCCGTCCCTATCTGGAGGAGTATGAGATCTTCCTGCGGGAGGAGGCGGAGTTCCGCCGCCTGGGGGGGTATCCCCCCTTCGCCCACCTGGCCCGGATCCTTGTCGCCCACAAAGAGGAGGCAAAGGCCGCCGAGAAGACCCGGGAGCTGGAGGAGCGGCTCCGGAATCTCCCCGGCGTGGAGCTAGTAGGCGCCGGCCCCGCTCCCATCGAGCGCATCGCCGGGAAATACCGCTACACGGTGCTGCTGCGGGCCGAAAAGCGCAAACCCCTGCTCCAGGCGCTCCACGCGGTCAGGGAGCGGGGGGTGGAGATCGATATGGACCCGGTCGATTTTTCCTGAGGGAAGGGTTGCGGTGAATGGTTAATGGTGAATGGTGAATGGTTTTGGTATGCTTTTCTGCGAAAAGCTTTGATGAGAATCTGGATAGGGTGGCTGGATGGGCGAGACGAATGTTGCCGAGCTGAGTTATCGCTTTGCATTGAGGATTGTGAAGCTCGATGAGTATCTTCAGGCGAAGAGACAATTTTCCCTTGCCAATCAGATTCTCCGTTCCGGGACTTCGATCGGTGCCCTGGTCGTGGAGGCCCAGTATGCACAATCGAAGGCTGATTTCGTCAACAAGCTTCATATCGCGTTGAAAGAGGCCGGCGAAACGCGCTACTGGTTGCGACTGCTCCATGACAGCCGCTATCTGGAGACGAAGATCTATACCAGCCTGCTCTCCGATGTGGAGAGCCTTATCAGAATCTTGACGAAAAGCATCAATACGACAAAGGCGACCGTGAAATGACCTTTTTCTTAATTTATTTAAAAAAATGTAGCGTTGCAGAGCAACGCATCCAAAACCATTCACCATTCACCATTCACCATTCATCTGCAGTCATCGGAGCGCTCCGATGACCAAACGCTATCCCACCCGGCAGATCATGGTCGGCGACGTTCCCGTGGGGGGCGACGCGCCCGTCAGCGTCCAGTCGATGACCTTTTCCAACACCCGGAACGTGGAGGCGACGGTGGAGCAGATCAACCGGCTCCATTTCGCCGGCTGCGACATCGTGCGGGTGGCGGTGCCCCAGATGGAGGACGCCCTGGCCCTGAAGGAGATCAAGGAGCGGATCTCCATCCCCCTCGTCGCCGACATCCACTTCAACTACCGCCTCGCCCTGGAGGCGGCCAAGTGGGTCGACTGCATCCGGTTCAACCCCGGGAACATCGGGGAGAAATCCCGGATCAAAGAGATCGTCAAAGCCTGCAAAGAGCGCCGGATTCCCATCCGCATCGGGGTCAACGCCGGGAGCCTGGAGGAGGAGTTCGAAGACCGCTACGGGGCGACGGCGGAGGGGATGGTGGCCAGCGCCGAGTACAACATCAAGTTTCTCGAAGACCTGGATTTCACCGACATCAAGGTCTCCCTCAAGGCCAGCGACGTGGAGCGGACCGTGGCCGCCTACCGGATGCTCCGTCCCCGCAACGACTACCCCTTCCACCTGGGGGTGACCGAAGCGGGGACCCTCTTTCACGCCACGGTCAAGTCGGCCATCGGGATCGGCTCCCTGCTCCTGGACGGGATCGGCGACACGATCCGGGTCTCCATCACCGGGGAGCTGGAGAAAGAGATCGAGGTGGGCCGGGCGATCATCAAGGACGCCGGCCGGGCCAAAGAGGGGCTCAACATCATCTCCTGCCCCACCTGCGGCCGGATCGAGGCGGACCTGGTGAGCGCCGTGGCGGAGGTGGAGCGGCGCACCGCCCACATCAAAGCCCCCCTCAACGTCTCGGTGATGGGCTGCGTGGTCAACGCCATCGGCGAAGCCAAACACGCCGACGTCGCCATCGCCTACGGAAAGGGATCGGGGTTGGTGATGGTCAAAGGCGAAGTGGTGGCCAAGCTGCCGGAGGCGGAGCTGGTAGACCGCTTCGTGGAGGAGGTGGAGAAGCTGGCTTCTCTGATTTCGGGCGAATGACTAATGGTGAATGGTGAATGGTTTCGGTATGCTTTTCTGGCGAAAAGCTTCTATTTTTCAAAGGAATTGAATGAACGTTTTGCGAAGCAAAACCATCCATAACTTTTCACTTTTCACCTTTCACCTTTCACCAGGTTTTCCATCAAAGGAACTTTGATGGAAAACCTTTACAACCTCAACATCGAACGGGCCGTGCTTTCGGCGGTGATCTTCGATCCGGAGATCTTCGAGGAGACGGCGGCGCGGCTCAAGCCGGAGGATTTCTACCTGCCGTTCCACCAGCATCTCTTCCGGGCGATGGAGCAGTTGGCCCTGGCGGAGAAGCCCCTGGACGAGGAGTTCCTCCGCAAAGAGCTGGAGAAGGCCGGGAAATTCGACGAGGTGGCGAT
>CAZGGT010000175.1:0-4401 GCA_964525335.1 uncultured Nitratifractor sp.
AAAGCGCTCCCCTCGCCCGCAGCGCTTCCTGGAACTTCCATCCTTTTCGGTGCTCTTTGACCGCTTCCCGGTCGATCTCTTCCACCAGCATCGACTCACGGTCTTCGAGCATCATCTCCACGATGCCGTCGGGGTTGACCAGCATGCTGTCGCCGTAAAAACGCCATTGGTTTTCGCCGTCGGCGTACTCCCCCAGGCGGTTGGCCCGAAGGATATAGACCCCGTGGATGAAGGCCCGGGATTTGATCAACTCCCGCCAGCGATTGTGGGAACCGAAGGTGGAGGCGGTGGGCAGGAGCACCAGGTCGACCCGGTGGCGGTCGATCGCCTCCCAGAAGGGATCGACGTGGAGCTCGTAGCCCCCCATCACCGCCACCTTGAAGCCGTCGACCTTGAAAATGAAAGGGTCTTTCAAAGGAGCGATTTCATTGGCGAAAAAATCTTCCTCGTTCCAGTGGGGATAGGGAATGAGGATCTGCTGCTGGTAATAGCGGACCTTTTTGGCGCAGACCCGGGCGATGCTTTTGTAGTAGCGCTTCTTCTTCACCCGGATCAGGGGGGCGACGAAGACCACGTCGTACTCCGCCGCCAGGCGCTTGAGAAGCTCCAGATGTTTGCGGCTCTGCTCCTTGACCATGCTCCGGGGCATCTCCCGGAGCTCCAGGAAAAAGTGGTTGAGAACATACTCCCCGAGCAGGATCAGCCGCGCCCCCCGCTCTTTGGCGTTTTTGAGGTAAAACTCCAGCCGGGTGGCGTTCATCCCCAGGGTCGGCAGCTGAAGGGCGCCGACGGTGAGGCGTTTCATGCCCCCTCCTCCCGGTACTCCCGCTCGATCTTCTCCACGGTCAACTTCGCCTCCTCGATCTGTTTCCGGGCGGCACGGATCCGTTCCATTCCCTCTTGATAGAGCTTCACGCTCTCTTCGAGGGTGATCTCGGGATCCATGAGCCGCTCCAGGATCCGGCGGCTCTCTTCCAACTGGGCTTCGAAACTGTTCTTTTCGCTCATCGGCACTCCTTCTCCAGCACGTGGCGGATGATATGGTCGAATTTGTCGATCTCCACGAGGAAGGCGTCGTGGCCGTAGTCGCTGGCGATCTCGTGGTAGCTGTGGGGCTGGCCGTTGCGGCGGAACATCCGGGCCAGGTGCTCCATCTCCTCGGGGAAAAAGAGGTAGTCCCCCGCAAAGCTGATCAGATGGACCTCGGCCCGGATCCGGCTCACGGCATCGTGGAGAGAATCGTAGCCCCGGGAAAGGTTGAAGGTGTTGATCGCCTTGACGATGTAGAGGTAGCTCAGGGGATCGAAACTGCGGGAGAAGTTGCCGGTGTTGTACTCCATATAGCGCTCCACCTCGTAGCGGCCGAAAAGCTCGAAGAGCCCGTCGGTAGCCACGTAGTTGCGGCCGAACTTCTCGTCCATGGAGCGGGGGGAGAGGTAGGAGATGTGCCCGGCGATACGCCCCACCGCCAACCCGTCGCACCCCTTCTCCCGGAAAGCGTCGGGGGGGTAGTTGCCGTTGTCGAACCGGGGATCCCGACGGATCGCCTCCACCGCCACCTTGTTGAAGGCGATGACCCAGGGGCGGGTGGCGTAGGTGGTGGCCAGCGGAATGACGTGATCGGCGAACCCGGGATAGTCCACGGCGAACTGGAGCGCCTGCATCCCTCCCATGGAGCCGCCGACGATCGCTTTGAGGTGGTGGATCCCCAGATGGCTGAGAAGCTGCCGTTGGGCCCGGACCATATCCTTGACGGTGACGACGGGAAACTTGAGCCGGTAGGGATGCTCCGAAGGGTACATGGGGCTCATGGGACCGGTGGAGCCGAAACAGGAACCGATGACGTTGGTACAGATGACGAAGTGCCGGTCGGTGTCGATCCCCTTGCCCGGACCGATGAGCCCGTCCCACCAGCCCGGCTTCCGGTCCCCTTCGTAGAGACCGGCTGCGTGGTGGGATCCGCTGAGGGCGTGGCAGACCAGCACGACGTTGTCCCGGGCCTCGTTGAGCTCTCCGTAGGTCTCGTAGACGATGTCGTAGGGCTCCAGGATCCGCCCGCTCTCCAGATAGAGCGGAGTGGTGAAATGGACGGTGTGGGTTTCGATCTTCATCGGGAAGCGCCAAGCCTTTGGGAGTTTTGGCCTTATTCTATCGAAAAAGCGTTGAACGGGAAGAAGTGCTATGTGTTACGTGTTACGTGTCACGAGATTTGGGGGTCGCCTCCGGCGACGATTTCCACAAAAGCGCTGCTAAGCAGCGCATTCCAAAACCATTCATCATTCACCTTTCACCATTCACCGACTTTCAAGTGCCTGCCGCAGATCCTCCACGAGATCCTCCGGGTCCTCCAGGCCGACGCTGAGGCGGATGAGCCCCTCGGGGACCCCGGCCGCCTCCAGCTCTTCGGGGCTCAGCTGCTGGTGGGTGGTACTGGCGGGGTGGGTGATGATCGACTTGCTGTCGCCGATGTTGACCACCAGCTTGAAGATCTTCGTGGCGTCGGCGATGCGCTGGGCCTCGGCCCTCCCCTCCACCTCGAAGCTCAGGAGCCCGCTGGCCATCCCCTTTTTGAGGTAGCGACGGGCCAGGGGGTAGCTGGGATCGGAAGGGAGGCCCGGGTAGTTGACCCGTTTGACCTTCGGATGGGAAGCGAGGAACTCCGCCACCGCCAGGGCGTTTCGGGAGTGCTGCTCCATCCGGATCGGGAGGGTCTCCAGCCCCTGGATGTGGAGCCAGCTGTTGAAGGGGCTGGGAGCGCCTCCCAGGTCCCGCAGCAGCGCCAGGCGGCCCCGGAGGGTAAAGGGCGGCAGGGGCAGCTCCGTATAGACCAGGCCGTGGTAGCTGGCGTCGGGTTCGTTGAAATGGGCGTAGCGGTCGTTGCCCCGGAGAAACTCCGCCAGCCCCTCCCGCTCCACGAGGATGCCCCCCAGGGCCAGTCCCTGGCCGGTGGTGTATTTGCTGGTGGAGTGGACCACCAGGTCGGCGCCGTGCTCCAGGGGGCGGCAGAGGGCGGCGGTGGCGACGGTGTTGTCGGCGCAGAGCAGCACCCCGTGGCGGCGGGCGATCTCCGAGAGCCGGGCGATGTCCGCCATCACCAGGGAGGGATTGGGGATCACCTCGAAGAAGATCATCTTGGTCCGCTCATCGATCATCCCCTCCAGCTCTTCGGGACGGGTCACGTCGAAGAAACGCCCCTCGATGCCAAAGCGGCGCAAGGTGTGGGCCGCCAGGGTCAGGGTCCCGCCGTAGGCCTGTTTGGCCACGAGGACGTTGTCCCCCGCTTCGGCCACGTTGGCGAAGGCGTAAAAGACCGCCGCCGCCCCGCTGGAAGTGGCGAGGGCCGCCGCACCTCCCTCCAGGGCGGCGAAACGCTTCTCGAAGACCTCGGTGGTGGGGTTGGTGAGGCGGGTATAGATGTTGCCCAGTTCCTTGAGCTCGAAAAGGCGGGCGGCGTGCTCGGCGTTTTCGAACTCGTAGGCGGTGGTCTGGTAGATGGGTACCGCCATGGTCCCCTGCTCGTTCCCTTCGTACCCGGCGTGGATGGCGATGGTCTTCTCTCTCATGGCAAATCCTCTCGAAGTATTTGAGCCGATTATATCAGAAGAGCGGGGAGAGCCACGGGACCGGATTCCCTATCCGGCGAAGAGCTCGACGTAGAGGACGATCCCCCAGATCATCGCCGTCAGGCAGAAGGCCAGCAGCACCCCGAAAGCGCCGATATCCTTGGCCTGCCCCGCCAGGGGGTGCTGCTCTTTCGTCACCAGGTCCACCACCCGTTCGATGGCGCTGTTGAAGGCTTCGGCGATGAGCACCAGCCAGGTGGAGGCGAAGAGGATCCACTTCGAGACTCCCGAAAAGGGCGCGAAGAGAAGCCCGATCCCGATGAAAGCGATGACGGCGAGCTGGGTACGAAACGACTTCTCCTGAGTCACGGTGAAGCGCATCCCCGCCAGAGCGTAACCGATGTTTTTAAAGAGATGGAAGTCGGGTTTGTTATGCATGGGACACTCCGGAGGAGTGAGTGGGTAGTGGGTAGTGGGTAGTGGGTAGAGGTTTGACATGCATGGAGAAGGACCTATGGTTACGTGTCATGGAGCGAATGATCATGCCCTCGAAACCCGGGCGCTTTTCGAGTTCGCGCCGGATTCGGGGGTTGTCGCGAAGGAGCTTGCTGTATGGCAAGTGACTGAGCCGATCTCCCCCGAAAGCGGCGTGAAATCGGAAAGCGATTATTCCCATTCGATGGTGGCGGGGGGTTTGCTGCTGATATCATACACCACCCGGTTGATCCCGTCGATCTCGTTGATGATCCGCCGGCTGATGTTTTCCAGGACGTCGTGGGGGATGTGGGCGAAGGTGGCGGTCATGCCGTCGACGCTTTCGACCATCCGCACGCAGACG
>CAZGGT010000176.1:0-7544 GCA_964525335.1 uncultured Nitratifractor sp.
TTTCCGCCTTCCCGTCATGAAGGCTTTGCGGCAGAAAGGGCATGAGATCTACGCCATCGCCCCCCGGGGAAAGCATTGGGAGAACTTTATCGGGGAGGGGATCACTCCCGTCGACTATACCATCGACCGGGGCAGCACCAATCCCTTCAGGGAGCGGGCGGCGATCGATGCGATCTATCGGGCCATCGCCCCGTTGCGACTCGACATTTTGCACACCTTTACCGCCAAGCCCAATATTTATGGCACTTTCGCCGCACGTCGTGCCGGAGTTCCTACGGTTTACAACCTCGTAGAAGGCTTGGGGTCGTACTACATTGATGAGAGCTTTCGGGCAAAATGGATGCGTCGCCTCATGGAGTATCTTTATAAACGTGCATTTGGCTTGAGCGATCTATGTGTCTTCGTCAACTCCGAAGATGCCGATTATATGATCCGAAAGGGGCTTTTGCCGGAGAAGAAAGCGAAAGTCATTCGGAGCGTCGGGGTCGATACCCGCCTCTTTGATCCCGACGCCGTGGACCGGCGCCGCGTCGAAATCCTGAACAAAGAGCTCTCTCCCCAGGGGCTGCCCATCGTCCTGATGGTGGGCAGGGCCATCTGGCACAAAGGGGTCCGGGAGTTTTACGATGCGGCGAAGCGGCTGGAAGGACGGGCCGTGTTCGTCCTGGCGGGCGCTACCGATCCCGGAAATCCCAGTTGTGCCAACCCGGAATTTCTGAAGGGGGGTGCCGTCCGTTGGCTTGGTGAACGCGACGACATCGCCGAGCTCACCGCCGCCTGCGATATTTACGTGCTGCCCAGTTACCGGGAGGGGGTTCCCCGGACGCTGTTGGAAGGGGCATCCATGGGCAAGCCTCTAGTTGCCACCGATGTTACCGGCTGCCGGGAGGTGGTGCAACCGGGCCATAACGGTTTGCTGGTGCCGCCCAAAAACGCTGAAGCCCTGGCCGGTGCCATCGATCAACTCCTCACCGACGCCGCGCTTCGTGCCCGCATGGGCGAAGCCTCCCGTCGCATTGCCGTGGAGGAGTTCGATACGCGCAAAGTGGTGGCGCAATATCTGCCGCTCTACGAAGAGGCGGGGCATGTATCGTAACGTGTTCAAGCCCCTCTTCGACCGGACGCTGGCCGCCCTGCTGCTGATCGTCGCGGCACCGGTGATGGCCGGGGTGGCACTGGCCATTTACGTTTCGATGGGGCGGCCGATCCTTTTTCGGCAGGAACGTCCCGGCAAAGATGGTAAAATCTTCACCATCTACAAGTTCAGGACCATGAGCGACGAGCGGGATGCCAAAGGCGAACTGCTACCCGACGAGGTACGCCTCAAAGGGGTGGGCCGGGTCATTCGTGCCGCCAGCCTGGATGAGTTGCCCCAGCTGTTCAATGTGCTCAAGGGCGACATGAGCTTCGTCGGTCCCCGGCCGCTGCTTACGGAGTATCTGCCCCTTTACGATGCGCGACAACGCCGCCGTCACGAGGTCCTGCCGGGCATTACCGGCTGGGCCCAGGTCAACGGCCGCAACGCCATCAGCTGGCAGCAGAAATTCGAATACGATGTCTGGTACGTCGAGCACCAGAGTTTCGTGCTGGATATGAAGATTTTGTGGCTCACCTTTCTAAAAGTCCTTAAACGTGAGGGAATCAGCCAGGAAGGAAAAGCGACGATGGAGAAATTCAAAGGAAACGAATGAAAAAAGTTCTTTTTCTTTCCAATATGATCGTGCAACCGATAGGGAAAGAGCTCGGAAAGTCGTTTGACGTGTCGTATGCGGATCTCGACAGTTTTGTTCAGACTTTGACGGGAGAAACGGATAGCGATTATCTGGTAATGCTTTTTGACAGCCGTTTCTTCTTCGAGCTTTTTCCCGAAAGCGATAGCGGGGAGCGACTCCGGTTTCTGGGCGATCTCCTGAAAACTTTTCGGGAAAAGAATCGTTGCGGTATCGTTCTGGGCAATCTCTTCGAAATCTTTCCTTCCGTCAATACGACGCAAAATATCGAGGAATACATCAAACTGTTGTCGCTCAACAGAGAGATGGAGGTGCTCAAGGAGGAGATCAGCGACCTGGAGGTTGCCAACCTTTTCGATCTGGGGATCCGCAAGGGAAGCGAGAACTTTATGAACCAGAACAACCGTTTTCTGTTCCAATCCCCGTTTACCAGACAGGCGGCGAAAGAGGTCGCCGGAGAATTGGCGCGGGCCATTACCAGATTGCACGGAAAACGAAAGAAAGTTCTGGTCCTCGATGGCGACAATACGCTTTGGGGGGGCATCGTCGGGGAAGATGGCGTCGAAGGTGTGGCCTGCGATGAAAACTATCCGGGCATCGCCTACAAACGCTTTCAACTCTTTCTGAAAAAGCTCAAAGAGAGCGGCATCGTTTTGGCGATGGTCAGCAAGAACAACCGGGCGGATGTGGAAGAGCTGTTCGAAAAACGGCGTATGCCTTTGCGCCTGGACGATTTTGTGACGGTTCGGATCAATTGGCTTCCCAAAAGCCAAAACATCCGTTCCATCGCCGACGAGCTCAACCTCGGCCTGGAAAGCTTTCTCTTCGTCGACGACAATCCCTTCGAGATCGAAGAGGTCAAAAACGCCGTTCCCCAGGTCGACGGGTTGCTCTTCGACAAAGAAAATCCCCTCGGGATGATCGAGAAACTTTCCCGGTTCCCCGGTGTGGCCGCCCATGTCGTCACCCGGGAGGATCGCGTCAAAAGCGAACAGTACAAAAGCGAAAAAAAACGGAGCGAAGTTTTTCGGGAAACTGGAGACCTCGAGGCGTTTATCAAACAGTTGAACATCGAGATCACCTGGTGGAAAAACAACAAAAAGCAGCTCTCCCGCATCACCCAGTTGATCAACAAGACCAACCAGTTCAACCTGACGACCCGGCGATACACCCAGGCCGAAGTGGAAGAGATGATGGAGCAGGAGACGGTGCTTTCCTTCAAGGTCGAAGACAGGTTCGGGGACATGGGGATCGTCGGCGTGATGATCATCAGGGAGTGCCGGATCGACACCTTTCTGCTGAGCTGCAGAGTGCTCGGGCGCGGGATCGAAGAGAGGATTATCGATGCGGCGCTCGAAGTCTGCGGGGATAAGTTGAAGGCCGAATACATTCCCTCCGCAAAGAATTCCCAGGTGGAGAATCTTTACGAACGTCTGGGATTCGCGATCGAAGAGACCGAACCGAACGGAATCAAGCGATACCGTTTCAAGCAACGGAACGCCCGGAGAGAGTACATCAAGATGAAGGAGGGGGATTATGCCTGATCCGATCGAAAAAATCGTTTTGGATGTGATCGCGGAGATCAACGAAGAGCTGCAGGTCGATACGCTGAAGCACCCGGACGGCGATACGAAACTGTTTGAGGCCCTGGACTCCATGGCGGTGCTGGATTTTATTTTGGGGGTCGAAGAGTCGCTTCAGCGGGAGTACGGCCGCTACATCCAGATCGCGAACGAAAAAAGCATGGATCCGGAGTCGACGCCGTTCAAGACGGTGGAGAGCGCCGTGGCGTTTATCCGGGAAAGAGTCTCCGATGGCTAAAATCTCTTTCAACGACATCGGCATTTCGGCGATCGTGACGACGACGGGAGGACGCCGGGTAACGATCGACGAAGAGGCCGAGCGGTTCGGATATGACGAACGGACACTCAAACGCCTGAAACGGAGCATGGGATTCGAAAGCCGCTACGTGGTGGCGGATCCATCGGTATGCACGAGCGATCTCTGTGTCGCGTCCGCCGAAAAGATCTTCGAGGCATGCGAACTCGAACGCTCCGAGATCGAAGCCCTGTTGCTGGTGACCCAGACGCCGGATTATCGGGCCCCTTCGACCGCCATCATCATGCAGGATCGGCTGGGCCTCTCCACGGATACCGTGGCCTTCGACATCAACCTGGGATGCAGTGGATTCATCAACGGACTTTATACGGCCTATTGCATGATCCGCTCCGGCCTGAAAAAGATTCTCTTGTGCGTGGGCGATGTCGCGAGCCGGTTCGCCTATGAAGGAGACAGAAACCTGACGCCCCTCATGGGAGATGCGGGGAGCGCCATTCTGATCGAGGCAAAAGAGGGAATCGAAAGCCACTTCGTTTTGCACAGCGACGGAAGCGGCTACGAACACCTGATCATTCCCGACGGAGGATGTCGCCATCCGTTCACGGCCCGCAGTCTGGAGGCGGTCCCGGACAGCGATGGCGTCCCCCGGCGTCGCGTCGATATGTATATGAACGGTCCGGAGATTTTCAACTTCACCATCAAGGTCGTTCCGAAGATGTTCCGGGAGCTTCTGGAGTACGCCCATGCGCAAAAGGAGGAGGTCGATTATTTCGTTTTGCACCAGGCGAACCGTTATATCCTGCAGAATATCGCCAAAAGGCTCGAAGTGGACGCATCGAAACTTCCCATGGGGACCGTCGGCAAATATGGCAATCAAAACTCCGCGTCCATTCCGGGAACGATCAACGCCTTTTTGCACGAACCTTTTTCCTCCGCCAGGCAAAAGGTCGTTTTCGCCGGATTCGGAATCGGGTTGAGTTGGGGAGCCGTGTTGACGGAAGTGGACAGAATCTACGCGCCGCCCATCGAACACTATCAAGCGGGAAAAGGAGACGAACATGAGTGAAGCCGATCTGATCGAAGGGATCAAAGAGGTCATCGATACGGAGATGGAGTTGAACAGGGAGACCCTCCTGGAGGAGATCGACTACTACGACTCCGTGGCGGTTTTGAGCCTTATGAGTTATTTTGACGAACTGGGAGTCGGTGTGGCACCCAAAGATTTCGAAGAGCTCAAAACCGTAGGCGACCTGGTGGATCTGGCCGGGAGTATCCTCGATGATCGATAGCAACGTATTGATCGCCGGTGCGAGCAGCGGCATCGGCAGGGCGTGCGCCATCACGCTGAGCCGCCATTTTCGCGTTTTCGCGCTCGCACGGAGAGAAGAGAAGCTCGAAGAGCTGCGGGAGTACGGGATCGAACCCGTCGTGTTCGACCTCAACGAGAGCGACCGGATCGAGCCGCTGTGCAAATCGCTGGCGAAGGAGCATGGAGCGTTCCGGGCCTTTGTCGTGGCGGCGGGCGTTCAAAAGATCAAGCCGCTCCGGGTCCTGAAGCCGAAGGAGATCGAAGAGATTTTCAGAATCAATCTCTACGCTCCGATGCTTTTTGCGAAGGCGTTCGCTTCCCGAAGCGTCCATACCCGTGAGAATCCCTCCATCACCTTCGTCAGCTCCATCGCGGGAGAGAAGCCGGAAAAAGGCATCCTGGCCTACAGCGCCTCCAAGGCGGCTTTGGACAATCTGACGAAGGGCCTGGCAAAGGAGATCGCGCCCATCCGGGTCAATGCCGTGGCGCCGGGCTTTCTGGAGACGGAGATGACCCGCGCCTGCTCCAATGTCTACACTCCGGAATTCATCGAGAAAATTTCCGGGGAGTATCCCTTGGGGCTGGCAGATGTGCAGAAGGTCGCCGACCTCATCGAGTTTCTGATCAGCGAAAAAGCCGACTACATTACCGGAACCGTTATCCGGGTCGACGGAGGGGGTGCCCTGTGAGACTCCATCATGTCGGGTTCGTCGTGGCCGATCCGGAGAGGTTCAGAAAGAATCTTCCGGTGAGCTCCCTTTGCAACGAGCTTTACGATCCCTACCAGAAAGCGTGGCTGGCGCTCGTCGATACGGAAGGCAGCTATATCGAATTGATCACCCCGAAGGAGCGCGAATCCTTTACCTGGAATTTTCTCCAGAAAGGCGGAGGGTTCCATCATCTCTGTTACGAGGTCGATTCCTACGAAGCGGCGAAACGGTCGATCCTGGAACAAAGGATGGTCGTGGCCCATGAACGGGTCTACGCTCCCTTGTTGGAGCGCTGGGTGATGTTCGCGAGAGACCGCAACAGGATGATGGTGGAGTTCGCATGGCGCGAGTAGCGATCGTCGGTGGCGGAGGATTCGCCAAAGAGGTGATCGAGGTGGCGGAGATGCTGGGGCATGAAGTGGTGGGAATTTTCGCCAGGGAAAACACGCTGTCTTCCTATCCCCACCTGGGATATCTGGACGAGATGAGAGAGAAACGCGCCTCCTACGATGCCGTTCACATCGCCATCGGGGCCGTGAACGCCCGGGGAATCGAAAATCGCAGAACGATTCTCGACTTCATTCGGAAACACGACATTCCCGCCCTCTCGCTGGTGTCGCCTCTCGCCACCCTCTCGGGGGGCGTTCTTGTGGGAGAAGGGGTCTACGTGGGGCATGAAGCGCTGATCTCCTGCGATACCGAACTCGGTGAACATGTCGTCGTCAACCAACGGGCCGTCATCGGGCACGACTGTGTGATCGAAGAGAATGTGAGTCTCGCGCCTCTGGTCTTCCTGGGGGGCAACGTCCGGGTCAAACGCGATACGATGATCGGGGTCAGAAGCACGGTGCGCCAGGGAGTTTCGATCGGTAGAAATTGCGTCATCGGGATGGGATCCATTATCGTAAAGAATATCAGAGACGACAGCCTGACGCTGCAAATGCCCAGCAAAATCTATCGGAATCGATCATGAAACGGCTTTTCCTCTCCCCGCCCCATATGAGCGGCCGCGAGCAGGCCTACATCGCGGAAGTGTTCGCAAGCAACTACATCGCGCCCCTGGGTCCGATGGTGGAGCGGTTCGAGGAGGCGGTCAAGGCGGCGACGGGGGCGCCCCATGCCCTGGCGACCTCCAGCGGAACGGCGGCGCTGCATCTGGCGCTGCGGGTCGCCGGCGTGGGATCGGGCGATCTCGTGCTGGCCTCCACCTTTACCTTCATCGGGTCGGTCTCGTCGATCCTCTATCTGGGAGCGGAGCCCTGGTTCATCGATTCGGACCGCGGTAGTTGGAACCTCGATCCCGGATTGCTCCTTCAGGCGATCGAGGGGGCGCCCCGCCCTCCCAAGGCTCTGGTGGTGACCCATCTCTACGGGCAGTGCGCCGACATGGAGGCGATCCTGGAGATCTGCCGACGGCACGGGATCGTCGTCATCGAGGATGCGGCCGAAAGTCTGGGGGCGACCCTCCACGGACGGGCCGGCGGGACCTTCGGGGAGTTTGGCGTCTACTCCTTCAACGGCAACAAGATCCTCTCGACCTCGGGAGGGGGAATGCTGGTGGCAAAGGATGAGGAGAAGATCGAGAAAGCCCTTTTCCTCGCGACCCAGGCGAAGGAACCCTTCCCCTGGTACGAACATCGGGAGCTGGGCTACAACTACCGCATGAGCAACGTCCTGGCGGCCATCGGGGTCGCCCAGATGGAGGTCCTGGCTGAGCGGGTGGCGAAGCGGCGGCGGATCTTCGACTGGTATCGGGAGGAGTTGGACGGCGTGGAGGAGATCGCCTTCATGCCGGAGATCCCGGGGGCGGTGGGGAACCGCTGGCTGACGACCCTGACCTTCGAACGGAGCGATCCGGAGGAGGTTCGTCGTCATCTCGAATCCCAAAACATCGAGAGTCGCCCCCTCTGGAAACCGATGCACGCCCAGCCGCTCTTCGCCGGAGCGAAGGCCGTT
>CAZGGT010000177.1:0-2527 GCA_964525335.1 uncultured Nitratifractor sp.
CTCGATATGAGCAAGATCATCGACGGCACCCGGAGCATCTCCGAGTGGGCTGTGCGGATCATGCACGGCTTCAACTTGAGCTACTACGCCAAGTTCCTGGCCTCCTTCTGCGAGCAGAACGACACGACCACCGATATCCCCTGGGAGGAGCTGGAGGAGCATCGGCGCAAGCAGGTCCTCTACGGGGTCGGCAGCGAGCCGGTCGCCTTCACCTGGAAGCGCCACCGCCTCAAGAGGGAGTGGCCCGGGGTGGTCAAATTCGCCCACGAGATGTTTACCGACGAGAAGGACCTGGCGGAGTACATGACCGAAAAGGTCTGCGACAAGTGCGGAGGCGACCGGCTCCGCCCCCGCTCCCTGGCGGTGAAGATCGAGGGGAAGAACATCGCCGACATCATCAACATGCCCATCGAGGAGAGCTACGCGTACTTCGCCGACGAGGGGAACTTCGCCCACCTGAGCGAGCAGCAGCGCCTCATCGCAGAGCCGATCCTCAAGGAGATCCGGGAGCGGCTCTACTTCCTCTACGACGTGGGACTGGGCTACCTGAGCCTGAGCCGGGACGCCCGGACCATCAGCGGGGGCGAGGCCCAGCGAATCCGCATCGCCAGCCAGATCGGTTCGGGGCTGACGGGGGTGATGTACGTCCTGGACGAGCCCAGCATCGGGCTGCACGAGCGGGACACCCTCAAGCTGATCCGTACCCTCCACTCCCTGCGGGACAAGGGCAACAGCGTCATCGTCGTCGAACACGACAAGGAGACGATCCTGGCGGCGGACCACATCGTCGACATCGGCCCCGGAGCGGGGGAGTACGGCGGCGAGATCGTCTTCAGCGGCACGCCGGCGAAGCTCAAACGGGCCAAGACCCTCACCGCCCAGTACCTCCACGGCAAAAAGTCCATCGACTACCCCCACGGGGAGCGTCCCCGGGAGCAGTGGCTGGAGATCCGCCACGTCACCCTCAACAACATCGAGGACCTCTCGGCCCGCCTCCCCCTGGGCAATTTCGTCTGCGTCACCGGGGTCAGCGGCAGCGGCAAGAGCTCCCTGATCCTCCAGACCCTGCTGCCCGTGGCCCGGGAGATCCTCAACCGCGCCAAAAAGGTCAACCGCGTCGAGGGGGTGGAGATCGACGGCCTGGAGCACCTGGACAAGGTGATCTACCTGGACCAGAGCCCCATCGGCCGCACCCCCCGCTCCAATCCCGCCACCTACACCGGGGTGATGGACGAGATCCGCAAGCTCTTCGCCCAGACCAAAGAGGCGCAGCTGCGGGGCTACAAGGTGGGGCGCTTCAGCTTCAACGTCAAAGGGGGCCGCTGCGAGAAGTGCCAGGGAGAGGGGCAGATCAAGATCGAGATGCACTTCCTCCCCGACGTGATGGTGGAGTGCGACGCCTGCCACGGCGCCCGCTACAACGAACAGACCCTCGAAGTGCTCTACAAGGGCAAGAACATCGCCGAGGTCCTCGACATGAGCGTGGGGGAGGCGATGGAGTTTTTCAAGGCGATCCCCGCCATCGCCGCCAAGCTCAAGACCCTGATGGACGTGGGGCTCGACTACATCAAGCTGGGGCAGAACGCCACCACCCTCAGCGGCGGGGAGGCCCAGCGGATCAAACTGGCCAAGGAGCTGAGCCGCAAGGACACCGGCCGCACCCTCTACATCCTCGACGAGCCCACCACCGGCCTGCACTTCGCCGACGTGGACCGCCTGACGGGGGTGCTGCACCACCTGGTGGACCTGGGCAACAGCGTCATCGTCATCGAGCACAACCTCGACATGGTCAAAAACGCTGACTACATCCTCGACATGGGCCCCGAAGGGGGCAACAAGGGAGGCCGGATCGTCGCCGTCGGCACCCCCGAAGAGCTGGCGGCGACCTACCGGGAGACCGGAAGCTACACGGGGGAGTACCTGGCCAAGGAGCTTGCAGATTCTTTTTGACCTGTATCCGTCTTCATGGAATTTCCGCCGGGGTGTCTCTTCCAAAGTATGAAATGGCTATAGAGGATATGGATCGGTTCGACTTCATTGAATGCCATAGAACGGATATTTCGGCTCTACTTCTCTTTTGGAAGTCCCAATCTCCCACACAAAATCTGTAAATTATGAAAATGGTGATATAGTAAAAAGCGATATCGGAAAGGCTAATGATGAAAGCGATCTGGGGATTTGTGTTTGCACTCTCTCTGCTGCAAGGGGCCGGAAGTACGCTACTCTTCTACTGCGGTGCCACGATGGTACGCCCGATGCAGGAGATCGCCCGGCTTTACAAAGAGCGCTACGGCATCGACGTGGCGATCATCCAGGGAGGCAGCGGCGATCTGCTGCGTCAGCTCAAAAGTGCGAAAAACGGGGACCTCTATCTTCCGGGGAGCATAGAGTATATCGAGGAAAAGGAGGGAGAGAGGATGTTCGGCTACCGGGCTGAGATCGGGGTCAACTCCCTGGTACTGCTGGTCGCGAAGGGCAACCCGCCCCATATCCGTTCACTGGATGATCTCCTGCGTCCCGGCCTGCG
>CAZGGT010000178.1:0-5886 GCA_964525335.1 uncultured Nitratifractor sp.
CGGCATTCGCCCCGGGTTTTCTCATCCTCCGCCAGTTGGGAATAGTCGGGATTGTAGATCACCTTTCCGATGGAACTCAGTCCCAATTTTTCCAGACCTTTAGGCTGAATTTTGCTCATAGTTTCCTCTCTTATCTAAAGATTGAAAGCAGCACACCTGCCGCCACCGCCGAACCGATCACCCCGGCGACATTGGGTCCCATGGCGTGCATCAACAGCACGTTGCCGGGACGGGCCTCCGCTCCGACCTTGTTGACCACCCGGGCCGCCATGGGCACCGCCGAGACTCCGGCCGCCCCGATGAGCGGGTTGATGGGTTCTTTGCTGAAACGGTTCATCAGTTTCGCCAGCAAAACTCCCATCGCCGTGCCTCCCGCGAACGCCAGCAGGCCGATCGCCATGATGCCGAGGGTATCCAGGACCAGAAACTTGTCGGCCTGGAGTTTGGAGCCGACCCCCAATCCGAGGAATATTGTAACAATATTTATCAAAGAGTTTTGCATCTCATGGCTGAGCCGATCCACCACGCCGGACTCTTTGGCGAAATTTCCGAAGGCGAACGCCCCGATCAGGGGGGCGGCTTCGGGGAGGAAAAACGCGGCGCTCATCACCACCAGGAGCGGAAAGATCAGCTTTTCCAGGGGATGCACTTTTCGGGATTGGGGCATGACGATCCGGCGCTCTTCCTTCGTCGTCAATGCCTTCATGATCGGCGGTTGGATTACGGGAACCAGCGCCATATAGCTGTAGGCGGCCACCGCGATGGCCCCCAGGAGTTCCGGAGAGAGGGCCGAAGCGATGAAGATCGAGGTGGGACCGTCCGCCCCGCCGATGATACTGATGGAGGCGCACTGCTTGAGGGTAAAATCGAAAAGTCCCGTATACTGGGAGAGCATCGCCGCTCCCACAAGGGAACCGAAAATCCCGAACTGGGCCGCTCCCCCCAGGAGCGCGGTCTTGGGATTGGAGAGGAGCGGACCGAAATCGGTCATCGCCCCGACTCCCATGAAGATCAGCAGGGGGAAAAATTCGTTGGCGATTCCCATGTTGTAGATAATGCCCAAGAATCCGTCGGGGCCGGTCATATTGGCGACGGGGATGTTGGCCAGCAAGCCGCCGAAACCGATGGGAAGCAGGAGCAGAGGTTCGAACTTTTTGGCAATGGCCAGATAGAAGAGGACGAACACCACCCCGAACATGATGACCCGGCCCCAACTCTGGGCGAAGGCGCTCATCCGCTCTCCGTCTCCGTTTTTCACATCGCTTCCGGGGTGGGTCATGGCGTAGAGGCCCGTCGTTTTGAAAAAATCTTTCAACAGCACGGTCAACGTCTTCGACTCATACTCCGTCGTCGACCGCTCCGCCGTCGGATGGGAACCGTTGGCTTCGGACGTCGCGGCGAGCCCGCCCGGAGCGCTTCCCCAGACCACTCCCATCCAGAGCAGCAGGAGGACCAAAAATTTTTTCATGGAAACTCCCTCAAACGAGTGTCGCCAGGAGCTGGCCTTCTACCACATTGTCCCCGGAAGCGACCTCGATGCCGGCGACCGTTCCCTGCATGGGCGCGGGGACCTCGATCTCCATCTTCATCGCTTCGAGAATCATGAGGGGCTCCCCCTCATCCACATGTTCTCCGGGAGCCTTGAGGATCTTCCAGACGACGCCGGGGGTCTGGGCCTTGATCTCGATGCTGCCCCTTTCCTGTGCAGCGGTCGCGGGGGCGGGAGCCGTCTCGGCGGATGCCGCTTTTTCCTCCTTGGCGGGAGCGACTGTGATCTCTTCGTCTCCCTCCGCCACCTGGACACTGTACCGCCGACCGTCGACCACTACCGTATAATTCCCCGCCATCCTCTCTCCTTTGTCATCGTTCTCGGTATTTCCGTCGATTTTGCGAACCATCAGCGGCCCTTCCCCTTTGAGGAAGGAGATCCCCTTACGATCGCAGGAGGCGGCGATGAAGATGTTTTCTTCCGTCGTCTCCAGCCCCTCCTCCTCCAAGACCTTTTTCCAGTGCCCGATGGATTTTTCGGGATCCCTGTCGGCGAGATCGAGGGGATTCTCCGTCGTAGGTTCCAGGCCCAGTTTTTCGGAGGCCAACCGGACGATCTCGGGATCGGGCTCCACAGGGGTCCGTCCGAAGTACCCCAGGACCATCCGTCCGTAGCCCGGAGCGATCTGTTTCCAGGGACCGAAGGTGACGTTGGCGTAGGCCTGCTGCCAGTAGAACTGGCTGACCGGGGTCACGGAGGTGCCGTAGCCACCCCGCTCCACCACCTCGGTCATCGCTTCGATCACCTCGTCGAACTTCTCCAGATTGCCGTTGTCCCGCATCATCTGGGTGTTGGCGGTCAGCGCGCCGCCGGGCATGGGAGCGAAGGGGATAATGGGATTGACCTGGGTCGCTTCGGGCGGGATGAAGTACTCTTTGAGGCAGGCTTTGAAGGTCGCCTCGTACTTCCGTACCTTGCGGAGATCCAGGCCGCCCAGATCGTAGACGGTTCCTTTTAGAGCGTGCATCAGGGTCAGAATATCGGGCTGGGAGGTTCCTCCGCTGACGGGCGCCACCGCCAGATCGATGCCGTTGGCGCCCCCCTCCAGCGCCGCCAGGTAGCAGGCCACACTGACCCCGGCGGTCTCGTGGGTATGGAGCCGGAGGTGGACCCCTTCCCCCAGGAGTTTGCGGGCCATCCGAATGGTTTCGTAGACTTTGTGGGGATTGGAGGTACCGCTGGCATCCTTGAAGGCGACACTGTCGAACCCCAAGCCACTGTCGAGAATCTGACGCAACACTTTTTCGTAAAACGGAACGTCATGGGCCCCCGTGCAGCCGGGAGGCAGATCCATCATCGTCACCACCACTTCGTGGTTCATCCCGTACTTTTCGATACACGCCCCGCTGTATTCAAGATTGCGGACGTCGTTGAGCGCATCGAAATTTCGAACGGTCGTCGTACCGTGCCTGGCGAAGAGTTTGGCGAACAGGTCGATCATCTCCCTGCTTCCGGTATCGAGCATCACCGTATTGATTCCCCGGGCGAGGACCTGGAGATTGATCTCGGGACCGACGATCTCCCGGAAACGATCCATCATTTCGAAGGCATTCTCACGGAGATAGAAAAAGAGGCTCTGAAAGCGGGCACCGCCTCCGAACTCGAAGTGGGTGATCCCCGCCTCTTTGGCCGCTTCCACGGCCGGGAAAAAATCCTCCATCAGGACGCGCCCTCCGAATACGGACTGGAAGCCGTCCCGGAAGCTGGTGTCCATCACATCGATGTATCGTTTAGCCATTCCTTCCGCCTTTGCCGCTGCCGGCTGTTTTGCGATATTCGGCGACGGCGGCGATGATCGCCGCCACCCTCCGTCTCTCCTCTTCGGCTTCCTCCACGTCGCCGGCGAATTTCCGCTGCTTCACCGGAGACTCCGGCAGGGGAAAATAACGGGCGACGATCCGGGCCTGCAGGCGCATCAACAGAACCAGAAAGTAGAGAAAAAAGAAGACGACCGTCATCCCGAGGATCATGAATTTGACACTCTCGGCAACCAGATGAATCTCCATGACGAACCTTCGCTCTTCGGATGGTCAATTGTAGACAAGCTTTCCTTGCTTTGTCTTGAAACTACCGGCGCCGGCGACGTTTTTTGGCTGTAGTGGCGGAGCGCTGCCGATGCTCGTATTCCGACAGGAGTCTCTCCAGTTCCTCTTCATCGTATCCGAGGCGTCTCCCGGTCGTGAAATCCTCGCACTCCAACATATAGGAGAGCGCTTTTTTGGCGAAGGTGAGCTGATCCATTTCGGTAAATCCCGAAAGAATGCGGTCGATCTGGGGATGGATCGCCGTCTCGTCGAGGCGCTCCTGGAGCAAACGGATCGCTTCGTCGTCCACGGCACCCTCTCCCATTTCCAGGGTCGCCAGCTGCATCTCGGCTCCCACCTCTTTGCGGATGCGCTGGAGTTCCCGAAACTCTTCGGTGGAGGCCAGGGTGATCGCCCTGCCCTGCTTGCCCGCCCGACCGGTCCGACCGATGCGGTGGACGTAGCTCTGGGGATCGAAGGGAATGTGGTAGTTGAAGACGTGGGTGACGTTTTTGATGTCCAGCCCCCGGGCCGCCACGTCGGTGGCGATGAGGATCCGGGTCTCCCCGCGACGGTAGGATTTGACGATGGCGTCCCGCTCCATCTGGTCGATGTCGCCGT
The DNA here is from genome assembly GCA_964525335.1 of uncultured Nitratifractor sp. GTDB lineage: Bacteria > Campylobacterota > Campylobacteria > Campylobacterales > Sulfurovaceae > Nitratifractor. The sequence continues at coordinate 4,195 of CAZGGT010000178.1, forward strand.
GGAGCCCCGCGGCGTTGAAACCCAGGGCCTGGAGATGCTCCGTCAGGCGGTCCACCTCCCGCTTCATCCGGCAGAAGATCAGCGCTTTGTCATAATTCTCCGTCTCCAGGAGTCGGACGATCGCTTCGTCCCGCTGGTTTTCGTTGATGACGTAGTAGAGCTGCTCGATGTCGATGTTCTTGGTCGTTTCGCTCCCCACCACGGAGATGAACTCCGGCTCGTAGAGCAGCGTGTCGGCCAGCTCTTTGATGGGATCGGGCATGGTCGCGGAGAAGAGAAGGGTCTGGCGGTTTTGGGGAATGTAGTCGAAGATCTCCCGCACGTCGTCCAGGAAGCCCATGTCCAACATCTCATCCGCCTCGTCCAGGACCACCACCTCGGGGTTGAAGACATCGATTTTTCCTTTCTGGTAGAGGTCTTTGAGACGCCCGGGGGTCGCCACGACGATCTGGACCCCCCGGTGGATCAGGGCGATCTGCCGTCCGTAGCCCACCCCGCCGTAGACTGCCAGGGTGCGGATCCCGGCGAAGCGACCCAGGTGGTAGAGCTCGTCGCTCACCTGAGTCGCCAGCTCCCGGGTCGGAGTGATCACCAGGGCACGCTCGATCTCCCCCCGGGCGATCCGGTCGAGGATCGGCAGACCGAAAGCCGCGGTCTTGCCGGTACCGGTGTGGGCCTGTCCCACCAGGTCCCGCCCCTCCAGGATGATGGGGATTACCTCTTTTTGAATCGGACTGGGCTCCTTGAAGCCTGCGATGCGCACCCCTTTGGCCACATCGGGATGCAGGTCGAAATCTCGGAATGTCATATGCTTTACCTTTGGCATCGGGAATCGTCTCCCGGAACTTCGCTCAAAAAACGCGAACGCTTTTTGAACCGCTTCAGAAGCCCGCAGGCCCCTGAAACCATCCAAATCACTTCACCACCGCCGTCACAGACACGAACACTCTCACCACTAACCAAGTTGCCAGAGCAGGAACGCACCGAAAAGGATCCGATAGATCCCAAAGGGAACGAAGGTGAACCGCGAGAGAAAAGCGAGGAAAAGCTTGATGGTCAGCCAGGCGACGATGAAGGCGACGACGAAACCCAACAGATAGGGCCCCCACTGGGCTCCGGCGAATTCATGATAGTGTTTGAGCAGATCGTAGCCGCTTACCGCCGCCATCACCGGAATCGCCAGGAGAAAGGAGAATTCCGCCGAAGTCTTCCGATCCAACCCCGCCAGGAGCCCCCCGATGATGGTGGAACCCGCCCGGGAGGTGCCGGGAATGAGGCTGAAAACCTGGGCGAAACCGATAGCCAGGGCCTGCTTCCAGCTCACCGCCTCCACATCGGTGGTCCGCACCTTCGCCTCCTCCTCGTAGAAATACTCGACCACGAGAAAGATTATCCCCCCAATGATGAACATCCAGGCGACCACCTCGACACTGAAGAGCGCCTTGACCTGATGCCGCAGGAGAAACCCGATGATCCCGAGCGGCAGAAAGGCCAACAGCAGCTTCTTCCAGAGCCCGATCTTTTTGAGGCTCAGCTTCTCCCGGTAGATCAGCATCACCGCCAGAATCGCCGCGAACTGGATGATGACGTCGTAGGCCTTGGTCAGATCGTTCTGGGCGATCCCCAGCCAATGCTCCACCACGATCATATGCCCGGTGGAAGAGATGGGAAGAAACTCGGTAAACCCTTCGA
>CAZGGT010000179.1:0-2934 GCA_964525335.1 uncultured Nitratifractor sp.
CTTTGTTGCGCATCCCCTGAAGAAGTTCCATATAGGTGACGACAGAGATCGCGAAATCGATCCGATGCAGAAGTCGGCGGGCGGCTTCGTGGCCGCGCAGGTACCAGATCATCACGTCGGTATCGACCAGATACTCAGTCATCGAAACGTCTTCCCCGTCTCCATTCCCGCACCTGGGATTCCACATCCCCCTCCCGGTCCCGCCAGATGCCGAAAGCGATATCCTCCCGATCCTCCGAACGCTCCTCGGCGGGAATCAGCTTCGCCCTGACCTTTCCCCGATAGGTGATGGAGATCTTTTCCCCTCTCCCCAGGGCTTCGAAAAGCATCGCCAATTTAAACCGCAACTCTTTCGCACTGATGGTCATCGTCTCCTCCGTTGAAGAAGTTTATATTTGAAGTATAAATGAATTATGCGTATCAGTCAACTCCCCATTCGGAACGACAGATCGTTTTTTCAACCCTTTTCTCCTCCTCCACCCGCGCGATGCGGATCCGGTAGGAGACAGTGATTCCCAGCTCAACGCTCCTCACTCCATCTCCAGACTCATCAGGTACATCTCCTCCCCGTCGATGACGTTGGTCGCCAGGCTCCCGCATTCGGGGCAGGCCAGGACCAGATCCTCCAGGGTCTCTTCGTGGCCGCAGTCGCGGCAGTAGATCACCACGGGCTGGATCTGCATCACCAGTTCCGCCCCGTCGCAGACGGTCCCCTCCTTGAAAGTGTCGAAAGCGGTCCGAAGCAGATCCGGCTCCACCCCGCTGAGCACCCCGATCTTGGTGACGACCTTGAGAATCTTTTTGGCGTGATGCGCCTCCGCATGCTCCTCACACTGGTTGATGAGCGCCTGAACGATGGAGTATTCGTGCATGAAAACCTTTCAAATTAAAGTAAAAAGTAAGAGGTAAGAAGTAAGAGAGCTCATTCGGTCTTTCCGGTTTTGACGCTGGCGGCCAGGAGACGGATCAGCTCCTGGATATCCTCTTTGATGCTCTGATGTGCCCGCGGTTCGAGGTATCCGGTCTCCGCAAGGAGATCGATCCAGTAATCCGTCTCGTTCGCCTCCTTGAGGGCGATACTGAGTTTGTGCACAAAGTCGGCACGGGACTGGGCAAATCGAGCCTCCCGGACCAAGGCCCCGACCGCCGTTCCGCTTCGCAAAACCTGTCGGCTCAGATCGAACTCCTTGTGCTCCCGCTGGAGATGCTGCCTCAGACGAACAATCCTCACCGCAAAACGAAAGCTCTTTTGCAACGTCACACTATCAGAAAAACCCATCCCACACCTCTTTCAACTCCCATCTCTTACTCCCCACTCCTCACTCCTCATCTCTCATCTCTTACTTCTTACCTCTTACTTCTTACTTCTTCTCTTACTTTCCCCCGATGCACCGCGATCCTCCCCGGTGCCCGTTCCGGGCAGACCTTGTAGACGAACTCCCGGCGGAGGCGGTGAAAGGGGCTTTGGGGGTCCCAGAACTCCGGGTGCATCCGCTCCAGCTCCTCCTCTTTGCGGCGTTCGATCAGGGCTTCGTCCCGCTCCAGGCGCTCCCGTTTGGCGTCGAGGAGATCGTAGTAGCGATCCTCGTCCTCCAGGAGCGCTTCGCACCATCGTTGCAGGCGGCTCCGATAGCCCTCGGAGGGGAGCACCCCGTCGATCATGCCGATCTCCGCGGCGTGGCGGGCGCTGAGGGGGAGGCACGCCTCCGTCAGGCGGCGGGCCCGCTCCTCTCCGACCCGTTTCGGCAGGGTGTAGGTGTGATATTCGCTGCCGCTGAGGCCCAGGGTGCGGTAGTGGGGGTTGAGCACCACCCCCTCCCGGGCGAGGGCAAAGTCGCAGGCGAGGCCCAGGAAGACCCCGCCCGCCCCGGCGTTGGCCCCGAAGCTCGCCACGGTCAGGATGTCGTCGCTGAAGAGAAGGGTGCGGATCAGGTTGTTCATGGCGTTGATGTTGCTCCAGCCGTCCTCTCCCTGCTTTTTGCTGTCTTCGAGGATGGTCAGGTGGATGCCGTTGCTGAAGAAGTTCTCCCCGCCCAGGAGCACCAGCAGGTCCACCTCCTCCCGGAGGGTCTCCACGGCGTAGCCCAGGCGGATGCACTGCTCGGCGCTCATGGCGCCGTTGTAGAAGTCGAAGCCCAGGTAGCCGATGCGCCCCTCCCGCACGAAGGTGATCTCCCGGAACGTCTCCAGGCCGGGATCGACGTAGAGGGGGATGCGCCGCTCCCTGACCCCCTTGAGACGCTCTTTGAGGACGTAGGTGGCCGGGAGCTTGAAGCGGTGGGGTTCCCGCAGGTGGCTGATCCAGACCGCCCCGTCTACGGTCCCCAGGCAGATGGCGCCGTCGCGCTTGGCCAGGATCTCTTTGGGCGCGCCCCGGAGGCTCCCCTCGCTGTGGGCGCCGTAGAGGAAGCACTCCACCCCCAGGATCTCGTCCCGGACCCCCGGGTGGTTGTCGGCGCTGCGGATCTTGCGCAGGATCGTGGCGGTGTCGTCCCGCTCCCAGTCGATGGCCCGGTCGCCCTGGCGCACCGGGCGGTGGATGTGCCACTCCACCCCCTCCAGGGACTCCTGGGGGACGGGCGTATACTCCCCACCGGCGAAACGCTCCAGCATCGTCTCCACCAGGCGCAGGCTCAGCTCCCCAACCTCCCGGCGGTAGAGCCGCCCCTTGGGCGCCGGGCTCATGGCGAACTCCCCCCAGGCCCAGAGATCCCCGGCGTCCATCTCGTCGTTGGCCTGGAGCAGGGTCACGCCCCAGTGCTCCTTCTCCTTGAGGATCGCCCAGTCCAGGGAGCTGGGCCCCCGGTCCCCCACCGGGCCGGGATGGAGGATGATGGTGGGGATCTCCCGCCAGATGCTTTCGGGAATCTTCTGCATCAGATAGGGGCAGAGGATCAGCTCGGGCTCCCAGAGCTCCACCGCCTCACGCATCAG
>CAZGGT010000180.1:0-4636 GCA_964525335.1 uncultured Nitratifractor sp.
CCTTTGAACCAGTGGGGCTCGGTGAGGATCGAGAGGGCGTCGGCCCCTCCCTTCTCGTAGGCCTGGGCGATCACCATCGGATCGAAATCTTCCCGGATGATCCCCTTGGAGGGACTCGCCTTCTTGATCTCGGCGATGATCCGGTAGGGATTCTCCGGCGTCGATTTCAGGACGCTGTAGACCTCCCGGGGAACGAAGGGGTTGAAAGAGAGGGAGCGGCCCAGCCACTCCATCGGGTACTCCTTTTTCCGCTTTTCCAGATCCTCCCGGGTTTTGCGGATGATCTCGTCGAGTATATCGGCCATCGTGTTCCTTTCGTGATGTATGCGTAGGGGATTCAGCGGGAGGCGTTTCCGTCGAGGCATCGACGGATGCTCTCCCAGTGCATGGCGATCTCGGGTTCCTTGAGCCCCTGCTCCGCGATGACCCGCTCCATCGCCTTCGCCGCCTCGGCGCACTTCCCTTCCTTGTAGAGCCCCCAGGCGAGGGAGTCGAGATAATAGGGATTGTCCGGCTGCTGTTTCAGGGCCCGCCGGACCAGTTCCAGTCCCCGCCGAATGTCCAAATCGTGGTCGATGAGGGTATAGCCGTAGTAGTTGAGATAGAGGCTCTCGTCGGCTCCCTGCTTCAGTGCCCGGTCGAAAAGCTCCCGATAACGCTTTAGCAATGCGGGGGTGACCGCATCTTCCCTGCGGGCCTTTTCGTAGGTGAGAATCGCCTCTTCCGCCAGCCATTTGGGCTGACCGGTCTCTTCGTAGCGCCGATGGGCCAGAGCGATCGCCTTGTCGAAGCGGTTTTGCTCCTTGTAGAGCATATAGAGAAGTTCTTCGTTCCCTTTGGGATGCTTTTCCAGAAAACGGATCAGTCCGGTGAAATCTTTGTTGTAGAGGGAGAGTTTGACGATTTTTTCGAGAAAATATTTTTCGGGGGTTCTCTCGTAGAGCTTCTTGTAGAGCTCCTGGACCTTTTTGAGATCGTTTTGACGGGCATAGAGTTCGATGAGTTTGAAATAGACCGCCACCGAAGCGTCGGGATGAAAGCGCAGATGACTCTCCAAAAGCCGAATCGCCTCCCGGGGGCGGTGCAGCGCCTTGGAGAGAATCGTCGCCTCGTCGATCACGATCTTCTCGCTCCCGTTCAGCTCATAGGCTTTTTGAAGATAACCGACCGCTTTTTCGGCTTTGCCCATATCCATCGAGACCGTGGCCGCCAGGCGGAGATCTTCGGGCTTGTCACTGCGGCCGAGCCAGCGTTCCACCAACGATTCCGCCAGATCCAGCTTGCCTTGGCGTGCGTAGAGAACCGTCAGGAGACGTACCGGCGCCAGGTCCCCGCCATCTGCAGTCCGGGTCTCCACCCATTTTTTGAGGGGTTCCATCACCTTTTGGGGATCGCCTCCGGGCAGCAGGGCCTCTTTGGCCGCCTGGACCAGGTACTCACGCTTGCCCGTAAGCCGGTAGAGCTTCAAAAAGAGATCCTGAGCCCGGAGATAATGCTTTCCTTCGTCGCTGACGATGGCACGCATGATCATACTGTCTTCCGCCTCCGGAGACTCTTTGGCCGTCAGACCGGTTCCCAGGGCAAACGCCAAGAGCGGCAAAAGGATGAAATGATTCACAGGATTCCGGGACACTCTTTTCTCAACTCCTCTTCATCGTGTTTGAACGGTTCCCAAAAGGGAAAGGTCCGACACTGGGCCGGACGGACCGGATAGACGGCACAGCGGTGCGTCGTCTCGTCGAAGAAAATGCAGGCGTAATCGCCCTCTCCCAGACGCTTTTCCGTCAGAGAATAGCGATGACCCACTTTCCGAAGGTAGATTCTACCGAAATCTTCCAAACCGAGTCCCAGGTACTCCGCCATCGCCTCGATCTCCGGTCGCTTCATCCAGATATATCCGCTCTCCCCCCGGCAACACGCCCCCTTGCACGCGGCGCAGGCATTGGGATCGAACCGATAGCCGTATCCCTCTTTCTCCATAATGGGCAACGGCCCCGAAAATTCGACATTCTCCATCAACATCCTTTCATCGAACAGATCGCGGCGAAGCCGCCCAATAACTTTTCACTTTTCGCTCTTCTCTCTAATCATCAGATAGAGCAAAACCACCTCAAAACTTCCCACTCCTCACTCCTCACTTTTCAAAGCGGCGAAGCCGCCCAAGAACTTTTCACTCTTCACTTTTCACTTTTCACTTCCATCGAAGCCCTCCGCTTTGACGGAATGCGTCCCCGCCCGCACAAAGGCCTCCGCCGCCTCCGGGGCGTACTCTCCGTCCGAGCCGAAGACCACCAGGGGCGGAAGAACCCGGCAGAGGGAGCGGGAACCCGCCCGGGCCTGGACCAGGACGACCTTCGCCTCCCGATCGATCTTGGGATGGAGGAAACGCAGGGTCTCCGGTTGGAGCTTGTGTCTCCGCAGGCTCTCCAGGAGCCGGTCGCTCTGCTTGGCGTCGTAGCAGAGAATAAAGCGCCCCCGGGGACGGAGGAGACGCTTCACCTTCGCCACGAAGGGATCCAGAGGCAGATGGTGGGCATACCGGGCGATGTTGAGGCTCTCCTCCTCGCTTTGGGTCACCCGGGGATCGTAGAAGGGCGGGTTGGAGACGACCACGTCGAAACGCTCCGGGATCTCCGCTTCCAGGAAATCCCCCGGATACTCCCGCAGCGGAATGCCGTTGATGGCGAAATTGTGCCGGGCATAGGCGAGCATTCTCGGCTGTTTTTCCGCCACCGAGACCTCCACCGGGAACTCCTGGGCCAGGAGCAGGGAGAGAATCCCCACCCCGCAGCCCACATCCAGCAGCTTTCCCCGGGGACGGAAGCGGCGGGCGAAGTCAACGAGGAAGATGGAGTCGCTGTTGTAGCGGTATCCGTCGTGGGGTTGATAGAGAAACATAATGGACCGTCCGTCTCCGGGGAAATTTTTCTCCGTATTCTACCATTTTGCCCGGATCGACATTCACGGTTTTTCGCTACAATCTCCGCCATGAAACAGGCCCATGACGATCAGCTCCATCCCGAGTCGACCGATTTCTGTATGCTCGACTACGACTGCGCCTACCTGCCGGGGAAGAAAACCCGGATGTTCTATCGGTACATCCGGGAAGCAAGCTCCGAGTACGCCACCGCCGTCATTCAGCGGGGTTGGCGACGTTTCGGAAATTACTTTTTCCATCCCATCTGCGAAGGCTGCGACGCATGCAAGAGCCTACGTATCGACGCGGAGGCTTTCCGCCCCAGCCGCTCCCAGAAGCGGGTACTCCGCAAAAACCGGGAGACCAGAATCCTGGTCCAATCCCCCAGCCTCACTCCCGCCCACGTCACCCTCTACAATCGCTACCACGCCTGGAAAGCCCGGCGGGACGGCTGGAAACATCGGGAAATCAACGAACGCGAATATTATGAAAACTTCGTAGAGGGAGCCCACGATTTCGGCTACGAAGTCCTCTACATCCGGGACGACTATCTGGTGGGAGTGGACCTCATCGACGTAGTCGAAGACGGCATCAGCGCCATCTACTTTTTTCACGAGCCCGACTACGCCCGGCTCTCCCTCGGCACCTATTCCCTCCTCTACCAGATCGACCTGGCCAAACGCCTCGGCAAGCGTTGGATCTATCTCGGGTACTGGGTCGACGGCTGCAAAGCCTTCGCCTACAAAACGAACTTCCCCCCCGAGGAGATTCTCGACGGCTTCCCCACGGTAGAAGAGCGACCGGAGTGGCGCCCCTACATTCCCCCGCGAACTTCCGCCTGACACACGTAGAGATTTCGGAACACACCGCTTCCCGGTGCAATGCGGAACCTCCCGATCATAGAGACGAGAATGGAATACAGAGAAAATCCGATCCCGAACTCGACCGGAAGAGAGGAGTGTATCTTGCGGATTCCGGCCGGTATGGCCTTCGTCTGTTCCCGGAGATGAAGCCGAGGAGCCGAGAACGCGCCTCAGGCTCCCAGGGCTTTGTTCAGAGCTTCGGGCGAATCGGCATGTTCGACCTTCGTAACCTTGCCGTTTTCCAGGTGCATCACGATGACCTTGTCGGTCGCCTGCCCCTCTTTGAGGCGTTTGGCCATGTTTTTGTCGTAGATCAGGAGCATGGAATAATCACTTTTGCGCAGGTCCGGCAGGGCAAACATGTTCTGGATCACCGTGGGCATGCCGCTGATGTCGGCGACGAGAACGGCTTTGTGCCGTTCCAGGAAGCCCTTGGGTTTGTCGGCCATGGCCGCCTTGATGATGTGCCCCGTGGTTTTGGTAAAGGCAAACACCATGATTTTCGTCTCGGGAGAGAGGGTGTGAGCCTTGCCGAACTGATCCGGCAGGGTGAAAGCGATGGTGGAACCGACACCGAACGGTTTGTTTGCAGGCCTCAACTCCAGAGAGTATCTGGCGGGATCGTAACTGCTCTTTCCTTTGAGCGCATAGAGCGCTCCGGCGGCGAGCAGCAGCAGGATGGAGAGCGCAAGTAGGATTTTTTTCATCGGAGAACCCTTTGTTCGAATGGATTTGGAGTGGGATTATACTCCCCTATGCTTTGAGGCCGACATTACGCCGGGAACTAATTGTCGGAGCTCAACCAGGGACTCCCCAGGGAGAGCAAAGCCGTCAGAAAGGTGAAAGGTATTGACCC
>CAZGGT010000181.1:0-12506 GCA_964525335.1 uncultured Nitratifractor sp.
GGTGCTGACGGGAACCCTCTCGGCCCTGGGGGCGGGGATGCGGCTCCCCCTGGACCGGGAGCACCGTCCCAAGCACTTCTACGCCTACACCGTCCACAACGGCTGTACCCGCAACGAATATTTCGAATACAAGGTGGAGGAGTTCCGCTTCGGGGAGCCGGAGGGGTGCATGTTTTACGACTTCGGCTGCCAGGGCCCTTTCACCCGGGCCAGCTGCAACCGGATCCTCTGGAACGGCGTCAGCTCCAAGACCCGCGCCGGCCAGCCCTGCATGGGGTGCAGCGAGGCGGACTTCCCCCGGCAGGGGCTCTGGAAAACTCCCAAAAACATGGGGATCCCCGCCCGGATGCCCCTGGGGGTTCCCCGGCGGGCCTACCTGAGCCTGGCGGGAGTGGCCAAGGCCTTCCGGATCGAGCGTTTCCATAGGCCGATGATGGAAGATGAGAGTTAGGTGTTAAGTGTTGGTGATAGTGAGAGGGGGGATGGTGTGCAAAGGATCGAGCTGATCGAGAAGATCGAAGGGGAGGCGCAGGTACTCTACCGTTATGAAGAGGATCGGGTGGCGGAGGCGCAGATCCGTTTCCTGACGGGGCGGCATGTGGAGAAGATTCTGGAGGGGAGGGAAGCGGGGGATGCCCTGGCGATCAATCCCCGGATCTGCGGGATCTGCGGCCATGCCCATCTTATCGCCACGGTCCGGGCCCTGGAAGGGTGCTATCCCGATCTGCGGCTGCCGCGCAAGGCGGAGATCGTCCGGGAGCTGACCCTCTCCTTCGAACTGCTCCAGAACCATTTCAAATGGTTCTATCTGACGATCTTTCCGCTCCTCTTTCCCGGGGAGGAGCGGGTGAGGGAGGCGGTGGAGCCGGCGCGGAAGGTGGGGGAGATGATCGCCCTCATCGCCGGGAAATATCCCCACAACTCCTACGCCCTTCCCGGGGGGATCACCGCGGAGGTGAGCCCTCTCGACCTGCTGGGGGTCTCCGAGCGGCTCCGGGAGGTACAGCGCCACTTCACCCGGAGCCTCATCGACGTGGATCCGGGGGAGTTCTCCCGCTGCGACCGGATCGAGACGATGCTGGAACGGGAGGGAGACCTGCCCCGGGCGATGGAGGCGATCCTGGATCGGGAGTGGCAGCGGTTGGGGCGGAGTTTCGACCGTTTCATCGTCTTCGGCGGCGGCGGGCTTTTCGAGAGCGGGAAGTCCCTGGCGACCCGGGTGACCCAGCACCTGGATCTCCGCTATCTGAGCGAGGAGCCCATCGAGGGATCCGAGGCGTTGCTGGTACGCTATCGGGGCAAAGTCTACGAGACCGGCCCCCTGGCCCGGGCGATGCTCCTGAAGACTCCGTTGATCCGGGAGGCCCACCGCCGCTACGGAGATTCGATCTTCAGCCGGATCCTGGCCCGGGTCTGCGAGATCCCGCGCCTTCTGCTCTATTGCCGAAGGCTGCTGGAGGAGATCGATCTCTCCGAAAGCTCCTGGGAGAATCCGGGGACCTTACCGCGGGAAGCCGAAGGGGTGGGGATCGTGGAAGCGGCCCGGGGGTCCCTGATCCACCGGGTCCGCATCTCCGAGGGGAGGATCGCCGAGTATCAGATCGTCACCCCGACCCAGTGGAACCTCGGCAGCGGCCCCGCCGACGATCCGGGAATCGCCCAGCGGGCCCTCGTCGGCCTCCGCCGGGAGGATCCTGCGGAGCTGGTCTTCAAATCCTACGACGTCTGCAGTGTCTGCACCACCCATTAGCTCTCTTTGTGCGTTATATTTTTTAATATCCTTCTAAACTTTTTCTGGTATCTTATTGGAACTTTCGGGGGTCATACCTTCCCCGTTTCGGTTCGTTTGGGAGGAGCGAAACGGGGAAGCGGGATCGGCGAACGGAAAGACGGAGGCCACCGGGGCAGGGACTCGGATTCAAAAAGGAGGGCGGATGGAAACGTGGCGGAGCATTACCGTGGAGCGGGCCGGACGGCTCGACAAGGTTCTCTCCGACGTCCTGGATCAGAGCCGCAACCAGGTGGCGAAGCTCATCGAAGCGGGAGCCGTGGAGCTGGAGGGAGAGCCCGTTCTCAAACCGAGCCGGAAGGTGGAGGAGGGGGCCCGGGTGCGCTACCGGTTCCTGGAGGCGCCGCGCCGGGAAGAGATTCCGGTGGATTTCGACGTGCCGGTGCTCTACGAGGATGAGCATCTGATGGTCCTGGACAAGCCCGCCGGGGTGGTGGTCCATCCCGCTCCCTCGGTGAAGGGGCCGACCCTGGTGGATTGGCTGGTGCGGCGGGGCGTCTCCCTCTCCACGTTGAGCGGCGAAGAGCGCCACGGGATCGTCCACCGCCTCGACAAGGAGACCAGCGGGGCCCTCGTCATCGCCAAGAGCAACGCCGTCCACCGGGCTTTGGCCGAAGAGCTCAAACGCCGGGAGATGGGGCGCTACTATCTGGCATTGATCGATCACCCCCTCCGGGAGGAGGTGATGGTGGACCGTCCCATCGCCCGCCATCCCAAAAACCGGCTCAGGATGGGGATCGTGGAGGGGGGACGCTCCGCCCGGACCGAGTTTATCAAGCTGGCCCAGGGGAAAAACGGAACGGAGCTCGTGGCCGCCCGGCTCCATACGGGCCGGACCCATCAGATCCGGGTCCATCTGGCGAGCCTGGGGCGGCATATCCTGGGGGATACCCTCTACGGCTTTAAGAGCCGGGAAGGTAGAATTCCGCGGGTTTTTCTCCACGCGGCGCTGCTCTATCTGACCCATCCCGTCACGGGAGAACGTCTGGAGGTCGCCGCTCCTCTGCCGGAGGATATGCGCCGTTATCTGGACAAACATTTCGAGAGGAGTACCATCGATGAAGCGAAACTATCGGAGGGCCTGGGTCGCGAGTTCGATCGCCGCGGCCCTGGCCTTCGGCGGCTGTAGCCGGACCATCGGCGAAGTCACCAGCATGACGGCGGTCAAGACCGATCTCTCCATGCCGACCCTCCAGGGGATCAAAACCGTCGTGGACAAGACCAGCGTCGGCTTCGAATGGAAGCCGATCACCGATACGCGGGTCGAAGGGATCGAAGTCTACCGGGGGATTCCCACGGGAGGCAGAGAGGAAAAGTACGTCAAGATCGCCACCATTCCCAACCGCTTCGCCACCCACTATGTCGATACCACGGTCAGAGCGGGGACCACCTACGACTATACGTTCAAGACCTACGGCGTGCTCTTCGGTTCGGCCCCCGGCAAGATCGTCCGGGTCAAGACCCCGCCCGCCCTGCCGCCGGTCAGTTTCGTCAAAGCCTATCAGCCCGCCCCCGGCGTGGTCAAGCTGCTCTGGAAACCCCATCCCGATCCCCGGATCGTCGACTACATCATCCAGCGGCGTCTTGCCGGAGACAAATGGAAATACCTGGCCACCGTCAAAGGGCGCCTGAGCCCCGAATATATCGACGAGTCCGCCGCCAAAGGACGGCGCTACGAGTACCGGGTCATCGCCCGCAGCAGCGACGGGGCGTGGGCCACTCCCAGCCGGCCCGTGGCCATCACGATCGAGTAGAGGAGGTCGCTATGCCCCATCTCGTGGTCGCTCCCTTCGACAAACGCCGTCTCGACGCCCTGGTGGAAGCGGGAGAGCTCTGCACCCTGCGGGCGGTCCGGGAAGAGGGGGGAGGCATGGAGCTGATCGGGGTCCGGGACGACGAAGGGGAGTTTTTCCTGGAGCTCAAGGAGCGGGAAGGATCCTGGATTCTCCGGGCCGACAAAATCACCCGCCCCCTGGACAGCAACCGGATCAAGAAGGTTCTGGCCGCCCTGGCGGAGCGGGCGGGGCTGGAGGTACGTCATTCCAACATTCGCCTCTCTCCGGGCAAGCCTCCGGTCGCGGCGGAGTTCGACAAGCGGATCGAAGATTTCGACGGCGCGGAGTTTCCTTTCGAGAAGGTGGCCCTGGAGGTGGGGTTCGGCAGTGGACGCCACCTGCTCTGGCAGGCGAAGGAACACCCCGACACTCTCTTCATCGGAATCGAGATCCACACCCCCTCGGCCCAGCAGGTCCTCAAGCAGATCGAGATCCAGGGCTTGCGCAATATCTGGGTCCTCAACTACGACGCCCGGCTCCTGCTGGAGATGCTCCCCTCCAACCGTCTGGAGGCGATCTATGTCCATTTCCCCGTTCCCTGGGACAAAAAGCCCCACCGCCGGGTCATCAGCCCCACCTTTCTGGAGGAGTCCCTGCGGGTCCTGCGCCCCGGGGGGATCCTGGAGTTGCGGACCGACAGTGAGCGCTATTACCGCTATGCCCTGGAGGTTTTCAGCGGGCCGCCCCGGATCGAGTTTCGGGTGGAGAAGAACCGGGATCTGCCGGTGGTGAGCAAGTACGAGGCGCGCTGGCGCCGACAGGCCAAGGATATCTATACCCTGACGGTGAGGGCCCCGGAGCGCTCCCCCGAGCGTCGGACGGACTACCGCTTCACCTTCGATGCGCCCACCACGCCGGAGCGGATCGCGGCCCTGCCCCGAAAGGCGATCGTGGAAGAGGGGTGGTTCGTCCATTTCGGCCCCCGGTATCGCCGGGTCGACGGACGGGGCGGGATCGTGGAGTGTTCCTTCGGCAGTTTCGACCGTCCCGAACACAAGTACCTGCGCTACGACGAGCGGGGGCGCCTGGAGTATTTTCCCGGCATTCCCGTCAAGACCGCCGCCAACTACGCGGCCCACCAACGCATAGGAGCTCTGATTCATGGCTAACGTCATCACCGCCTCCAAGCTGACCCTGGCCTACGACGGCGGGCGCAAGGAGATCATCAAGAACGCCAGTTTCAACGTCCGCAAGGGGGAGTTCGTCTTCATCACCGGCCCGTCGGGTTCGGGCAAGTCGACCCTCCTCAAGGCGCTTTACGGCGCCCTGCGCCCCAAGGAGGGGACCCTGAACGTAGGGGGGCTGGATATGGGCCGTATCGGGCGGGGCAAACTCCAGGAGCTCCGGACCCACCTGGGGATCATCTTCCAGGACTACCGGCTCATCAACGAGTGGACCGTGGAGAAGAACGTGGTTCTCCCCCTGATCATCGCCGGCTACAGCCTCGAAATCCAGCAGACCCAGGCCAAGAAGCTCCTGCGCCACGTCAAACTCACCGAACAGGCCGACCGCTACCCCCTGGAACTCAGCGGGGGCGAACAGCAGCGGGTCGGGGTCGCCCGGGCCCTTTCCAAAAACCCCTTCCTGATCCTGGCCGACGAACCAACGGGAAATCTCGACGAATACTCCTCCAACGTCATCTGGGACCTGATGGAGAACGCCTGCGACCAGTTGGGCTCCACCGTCGTAGTGGTCACCCACCGGATCCCCACGATGTTCAACATCCCCTACCGCCATTTCATCATCGAGAGCAAGGGTATCTATGAAGTCCGTTAAAGATCATCTCATGTTTCTGCTCCCCCTGCTGGCGATCCTGCTGGGGGTGGAATTTTTCCTGGTCTTCGACCGGGTGACCAAGAACTACGAGGAGAAGCTCCGCCAATCCTATTCGATTCTCGTGGTCTCCGACAAAGTGGTGAGCCTCAAGCAGTTCCGTCGCATCGATCCCCATATCGCCCAGTCGAAACCCATCGACAAAAAGACCATCGCCAAAGAGATCGCCCGGGGAATGCAGAACGCCGCCGACGCGGAGATCCTCGCGTCGCTTCCCCACTTCTACAATCTCCACCTCGACCGCTACCTGAGCCGGACCGACGTGGAGAAGATCCGCAAGAAGCTCTTGGCGGTCAAAGGAATCCGAAAGGTGGAGACCTTCGGAGAGAATCACCGGGCCAAGTACAATCTCTTCATTTTCCTCAAGATCATCTTCTGGAGCTTCGTCGGACTCATGGGGGTGGTGAGCTTCTTCCTGGTGATGAAACAGATGGAGGTGTGGCAGCTGGCCCACCGGGAACGGATGCAGATCATGGAGATCTTCGGAGCGCCGACGCTCCTGCGCAGCGGGGTTTTGTTTCGGATGGGGATCGTCGACGCTCTCCTGGCCACGGGGATCGCCGCGGGGCTCTTCGCCGCTCTGCGCTACTACTACGCTCCCATCAGCGGGATCGAAATCCTCGTGGATCGTCAGCCGCTCCTCTTCGAACCCCGGGACGCGGCGATTCTGGCGGGCATCGCCCTGGCCATCGTCATCGTCGCCGTCCTCAACGTCGCCATCAAGAGCCGGGAGCGTCGGGAGTGAGACCGCTGCGTTCACTGCTGATCCTCCTGTGGCTGGGAAGCACGCTTCTGCAGGCTTCCCAGACGGTCAAGAAGATTCGGGAGTCCCAGAAAACCCTCCAGAGCACCGAAGCCAAAAAAAAGGCCATGAGCCGCCAGCTCAACAAACTCGCCGCGTCCATCAAAAATACCGAAAAGGAGCTGGCCAAGGTCCAGAAGATGCTCGACCGCCTGGAGAAGAAGAAACAGGAAGGCGAGACCCGGTACGCCGGGACTCTCAAGCGTATCGAGGGGCTCGACAAGCAGATCGGCGCGCTGGACCGGAACATCCGGCGTCGGCACGAGAGATTCATCCGGCTCCTGACCGATCAGTTTTCCACGATCGTCGCCATGCGGCAGATGAACCGCCGCAGCGAACGGGGCGTGATCCTGGAGGAGTATTACGAGCGCTACAAGGAGGTCAACGACCGGGAACTCCAGAAGCTCAAAAAAAGCATCGACATGAGCCGGCGCAACAAGCAGCGGCTCATGCTCCAGCGCGCCGCCCTCAAGCGGAGCATCGCCAAGACCGTGGCACTGCGGGATCTCTACCGGCTCAAAAAAGAGAAAGCCAAGAAACTTTTGGCCAAGCTCGCCCGGGAAGAGAAGCAGTATCGTAAGAATCTTCAGGAGATCATCAGCCGCCAAAACGCCCTTCGCCAGACCCTCGCCAGACTCAACATCCTGCGCAAAGAGGAGATCGAGGAGGCGAAACGACGGGAGGCCGAGCGCAAGGCGGAGCTGGCCCGGCGGGCCAAAGAGTTGGAAGAGATGCGGGCGGCCAAGGCTCAGGAACGTGCCCGGGCCCGAGCCGAGGGTCGGGAAGTGGACTACACCGCCCCCAGGCTTCAGGAGGAGAAGGTCAAACAGGTCGGGAGTTCCTATCAGAAAGAGCGGGTCGCCCGCTATCGGGGTCCCCGGACCATCTCCCCGCTCAAAGGAGCCCGCCTGGTCAAGCGCTTCGGAACCTATGTCGATCCCATCTACAAGATCAAGATCTTCAACGACTCCATCACCCTGCGGGCCCCCTACAGCGATGCCAACGTCCGCAACGTCCTCAACGGCAAAGTGGTCTATGTCGGGCAGAATCCGATGCTTGGGAAGGTGGTGATCGTCCAGCACGGCAATGGCCTGCACACCGTCTATGCCGGCCTCTCCAAAATCTCCCCCCTCATCAAAACCGGAAGCAGGATTCACCAGGGAACCGCCGTGGGCAAGGTACGCAGAAAGCTTATCTTCCAGGCGACCCAGAACTCCAAGCTCATCAACCCGATCCGGCTGATACGGTTGTGAGAGCGTAGAGCTAAGGGCTGAGAGCTTAGAGCTTAGGGCTGAGGGCTTGGAATCCGGATCTACGGAGCTGTAAATTTCGAGACCCCAACCTCCCTGCTCTGTGCTCTGTGCTCTTAGCTCTACGCTCTCAGCTTTCCGCTCTCAGCTTTTCGCTCTCTCCTAAAGCCGAGTTTCGATATAATCGCGGCAAACTTAGGGAGGCCGTGATGAAAGAACGCAAACGTGTCCTGGTCAAATTTTCCGGCGAAGCGCTGGCCGGAGAGGAGGGGTACGGGATCGATACGCAGATCCTCAAATACATCGCCGACGAGATCAAAAAACTCGTCGACGCCCGGATCGAGGTGGCCATCGTCGTGGGAGGCGGCAACATCATCCGCGGCGTCACCGCCGCCAAGGACGGAATCATCAAGCGCACCAGCGGCGACTACATGGGGATGCTGGCCACGGTCATCAACGGCGTGGCGATCCAGGAGGCCCTGGAGAGCATCGGCCTGGAGGCGCGGCTCCAGAGCGCCATCGACATGCACGAAATCGGTGAGAGCTTCATCGTACGTCGGGCCCGCCGTCACCTGGAGAAGGGGCGGGTCGTGGTCTTCGCCGGAGGGACGGGCAATCCCTACTTCACCACCGATACCGCCGCGACCCTGCGGGCCAGCGAGATCGAAGCGGACATGCTGATCAAGGCGACCAAGGTCGACGGAATCTACGACCGGGATCCCATGAAGTACGAGGATGCGAAGAAACTTCCCGAGATCAGCTACGACCGGGCGCTGAGCGATCACATCAAGGTGATGGACGATACCGCCATCGCCCTGGCCAAGGAGAACAGGCTGCCCATCGTGGTCTGCAACATGTTCGAACCCGACAACCTCAAACGGATCATCGAGGGGGACACTTCCCTCTGCTCCATCGTCCACTGAACGAAGCACTTCGTAGCGGACGCGGGAACGATTTCGAAAAAATTTCAGCACTAAAGGAACAACATGACACGACTGGAACAGGTAACCGCCCAGGCTCTGGAACGGCTCAATCACGATCGCTATCTTCTCGCCAAAGCCGTCGGCAAGCGGGCCGAAGAGCTCAGCCGGGGCGCTACGCCTCTTGTGGATATGGATGTCAAAAAACACAAGGCGACCGACATCGCCATCCATGAGATCGCCGCCGGCGTTCTCCATGTCGAAAAAGAACTCTAGTCCGAAAGTCCTCCCTTGAACGAGTTCCTGGAGCTGGTCAAGAAGCTCAAACGGGTCGACGACGCCATCGAACTTTTGTCGACCCAGATCGAGTTCAACAGCCGGATCCGGGAAGCCCTCGACTTCGCCATGACGGCCCATGAGGGACAAAAACGTAAGAGCGGCGAGCCCTACATCATCCATCCCATTCTCGTGGCGGCCATCACCGCTTCCATCAGCGGTGATGAAACCATGGTGATTTCGGCGTTGCTTCACGACGTGGTGGAAGATACTCCCTACGGAATCGAGGAGATCGGTGCGCGTTTCGGTCCCGACGTCCAGCACATCGTGGAGGGGCTCACCAAGATCATGGAGATCCGGGACCAGAAGCTGATCCCCTCCGACTCCAACGAAAAGCTCATCACCTCGGCCCTGACCTTCCGCAAGATGCTCATCGCCTCCATCGGAGACGTGCGGGTGCTGATCATCAAGCTCTGCGACCGCCTCCACAACATGCTCACCCTCGACGCCCTCCCGCCGGCGAAGCAGCTGCGGATCAGCGAAGAGACCCTCGTCGTCTACGCCCCCATCGCCCACCGGTTGGGGATCTCCCGGATCAAAAACCTCCTGGAGGATCTCAGCTTCCGTTACATCTATCCCGAAGATTACGCCCGGATCGACGAGTACATCAAAACCAATCACCAAAGCTTGCATATCCGCCTCAACTCCTTTATCGGGAAGGTCAAGAACGCTCTGTGCATGCAGGGGTTTCATCGGGAGGATTTCGAGGTGATCGGCCGGGTCAAGCACTACTACTCCATCTATCTCAAGATGCACCGCAAGGGGATCGGGATCGACGAGGTGCTGGACCTGCTGGCGGTCCGGGTGATCGTCGGGGAACCCATCGAGTGCTACAAGGCCCTCGGGGCCCTGCACCTGGAGTTCACCCCGCTCATCTCCCGGTTCAAGGATTACATCGCCCTCCCCAAGGACAACGGATACCAGACGATCCACACGACCCTCTTCGACGACGAGAGCATCGTCGAGGCGCAGATCCGCACCGAGCGGATGCACCACCTGGCCGAATACGGCGTCGCCGCCCACTGGAAATACAAAGAGGGGGAGGGGAAAGGGGAAGAGACCCAGGTCAATCTGGAGTGGCTCAAGAGTCTTCCTTATCAGGACGACTCCATCGAGGAATTCTACGAGATGGCCAAACAGGACCTTTTCAGCGAGGATATCGTGGTCTTCTCCCCCAAAGGGGACTATTTCACCCTTCCCAAAGACGCGGTGGCCCTCGATTTCGCCTACGCCGTTCACTCGGAGATCGGGGACCGGGCCACCACCGCTTTCATCAACAAAGAGCGCGCTTCCCTCCTGACCATCCTCAAAAACGGCGACATCGTCCGGATCGTCACCCAGGAGGAGCCGATTCTCCACTGCTCCTGGCTCGACACGGTCAAAACCTCCAAGGCCAAGGAGGGGATCCGTTCCAAATGTCGGGCCCGGATCCGGGAGGTCAACGAACTGACGGGGTACAACATCCTGGCGACGATCTTCGACAAGCGTCCCGAAGAGATCCGCCGGATCCTGGAAGAGGCGGACGCCGCCGGGGGAATCCAGCGGGTACCCGAGCATATCGACGTGCTTCGAGAGAAGATCCACCGCATCTCCCGACAGGCGAAGATCCGGGAGGTGCGGGTCTGGGAGGTCTTCAAACGGGGATACAAAAAGCCCCATTTCAAAAAGATCGACCATCTGAATTTCTATCTCAACAAGCCCCTGGAAAAGGTGGAATTCGACTTCTGCTGCCACCCCAAGGCGGGAGACGATATCGTAGCCTTCTATAAGGAAAACAGGGCTATCATTCACCATAAACTCTGCCGCAAGGCCTATGGAGAGATTCAGGCGGGCGTCCCGATGCTTTTCGTCCAGTGGTTCAGCGAAAAGCTGGCCCGGTACCGCCTCATCGTGGCGCTTCAGAATCAAAAGGGGGTCCTCGCCCGGCTCCTGACCCGACTTTCCCAGATCGGCCTCAACGTCACGGGGATCGAACTGGGGATCTACAGCGGGGACAGCGCCGAGTATTGCCAGATCGAAGTGGAGTCGGAGCGGGCGGACAAAAAGACCATCGCCCAGGAGATCTCCCGGCAGTTCAAACTGGTGGAGATCGTCTCCCTGGACGACGCCTACAACCACAAATAAACGAAGAGGAGAGAGTATGCCGGTAGCCAAGGCGCTCAGAGAGATCGAACGGGGAACCGCCGAGATCATCGACCGGGAGCGGATCGAGACGCTGGTCCGAAACTATTACGAAAAGGGAGAGCGCTACAAGGTGAAGCTGGGGCTGGATCCCACCGCGCCGGACCTCCACCTGGGCCATACGGTGATCCTCCAGAAACTGGCGGCCTTCCAGCAGCACGGAGCCATCGTCCAGCTTCTCATCGGAGACTTCACCGCTATGATCGGCGATCCGACGGGCAAGAGCGAGACCCGGAAGGTTCTGGATCGTGAAACGGTCCTAGAAAACGCCAAGACCTATCAGGAGCAGGCCTTCAAGATCCTCGATCCCGAGAAGACCGAGCTGATGTTCAACTCTACCTGGCTCGACGCGTTGGGATCGGCGGGGCTGATCCAGCTTGCGACCCAGTTCAATGTCGCCCGGATGCTGGAGCGGGACGACTTCGAGAAGCGCTACAAGTCGGGCCAGTCCATCGCCGTGAGCGAGTTTCTCTACCCGCTGCTCCAGGGCTACGACAGCGTGGCGATGGAGTGCGACATCGAGCTGGGGGGGACCGACCAGAAGTTCAACCTCCTCATGGGACGCCACCTCCAGCGGGCCTACGGCGTCGGCAAGGAGCAGGCGGTGCTGATGATGCCGATCCTCGAAGGGCTCGACGGGGTACAGAAGATGTCCAAGAGTCTGGGCAACTACATCGGCATCAGCGAACCGGCCAAGGAGATCTACGCCAAGCTCCTCTCCATCTCCGACGAGCTGATGTGGCGCTATTACGAGTTGCTGAGCGCCCGGAGCCTCGACGAGATCGCCGAGATGAAGCGGCAGGTGGAGCGGGGAGAGCTCCATCCCAAGAAAGCCAAGGAGATGCTGGCCCTGGAGATCACCGCCCGCTTCCACGACGAGGCGGCGGCGCAGGAAGCGAAGGAGGCCTTCGACTCCCTCTTCAAGCAGAAGCAGATCCCCGACGACATCCCCGAGGTGGAGCTGGAGCCGGGCATCTGGATCTGCAAGGCGCTGGTGGACGCCGGCCTGGAGCCCTCCAACTCCCAGGCGCGCCGGGACATCAAGCAGGGGGCGGTCCGGATCGACCGGGAGAAGATCGCCGACGACCAGCTCAAACTGGAGCCCGGGGAGTACATCCTCCAGGTGGGCAAACGAAAATTCGCGCGGGCGAAAGTGGGGTAAATCATGCAGTTCAAACCTTTGAAGATCGGAAAACACGTCATCGAGAAGCCCATCGTCCAGGGGGGCATGGGGCTGGGAATCAGCTGGGACCGCCTGGCGGGCAGCGTCAGCCGGGAGGGAGGCCTGGGGGTCGTCAGCTCCGTCGGGACCGGCCTCTACGAGAACCGCGCCTACGCCGACAAGCTCATGGGCGACGGGCGTCCCTACGAGGTGGAGAACTTCTACTCCCGCAAGGCGCTTTTCAAGATCTTTGAAAACGCCCGCAAACTCTGCGGCGACAAACCCCTGGCCTGCAACGTCCTCTACGCCATCAACGACTACGACCGGGTGGTCCGGGACTCCTGCGAGGCGGGGGCCGACATCATCATCACCGGGGCGGGCCTGCCCCTGACCATGCC
>CAZGGT010000182.1:0-3219 GCA_964525335.1 uncultured Nitratifractor sp.
CCCCTCCGAAAGAGAGCTGAAAGCGAAAAGCTCAAAGCCAAAGCATAGAGCTTTTCTTCTGGTTGAACGGCCTCTTCTTCCCTTGTTTCGGGGAGAATCCCAAATATTTTCAATGAACGAAAGGTACACCATGCCTCGACATCTTCCATCTTCCATCTTCCATCTTCCATCCGCAACAGCGGCCCTCCTGCTCGCCACCGCCCTCAACGCCGCCCCCACCGACACCAACACCACCACTCCACCCAACCCTGACACCACCAACACTAACACTATCACCAACACCACAGACCTCGGCACCATCGACGTCCTGGCCGCCGACCGGGTAAGCACCCCCCTTCGGGACACCACGGCCAACGTCACCGTCATCAGCGCCGAGGAGATCGAGGAACGGGGCTACCGGACCGTCGCCGAGGCGGTCAGCCGGGTCAGCGGCTTCGCCGCCGCCTCCAACGGCGGACCGGGACAGACCTCCGGCCTCTATCTGCGGGGAATGGGAAGCGGAGACATTCTGATCCTCCTCGACGGCGTCCCCCTCAAAGACCCCACCGATCCCTCCTTCAGCGCGGGATTGGCCCATCTGCGTCTCGACAACGTTGAGCGGATCGAAGTGGTCAAAGGGGCCCAGAGCGGCCTCTGGGGCGCCGACGCCGCGGCGGGAGTCATCAACATCGTCACCAAAAATGCCGAGCCCGGCGGCCACGTCTCCCTGCGGGGCAGCTACGGCAGCTACGAGACCTGGACCGGCGGCATCACCCTCTCGGCCTCCGGAGAGGCGGGCAGTTTCATCCTCAGCGGCGATCACTACAAGACCGACGGTTTCTCCGCCCTCCTGCCCCGGGATGCCGAGGCAGACGGCTACACCAACGACACCCTCGACTTCAAAGGACGTCTCAACATTTCTCCCGACAGTTCCATGGGGATCTTCTACCATCAGATCGACGGGGAGTTCGACTACGACAGCGGCAATCCCGACGATTCCCTCTCCAACGGCACCTTCCGGGACCGTCTGACGGGACTCGATTATCGCTACGACGACGGAAAGCTCTCCGTCAAGGGGCTCATCAGCCTCAACACCATCGACCGTCACATGGAGGATGCCAACTGGGGTCCCAGCGATTACCACGGCACCGCTACCCGGGGTACGCTCGACGCCTTCTACCGCTACGACGCGCATCAACGCTTCGGCGGGGGAATCGAGTACAACAAATACGAAGGCTCCTCCACCTGGAGTCCCTCCTCTTCCTACGACAACCGGGCGATCTGGGGAAGCTACCGCTATATCTGGGACGAACTGCTGGGCGCCCGGACCATCTTCGACGCCACGGTCCGTTACGACGAATTCAGTACCTTCAAAAACAAAACCACCTACCGCTTCGGTCTCAAACGGGAATGCACACTCCTTCCGGGCTTCTTCACCGCCGCCAACCTCACTAGCGCTTACAAAGCCCCCAGCCTCTACCAGTACAGCACCAACACCTCCCTCAAGCCCGAATCCACCGAAGGCTTCGAGATCAGCGCCGGCTACGAAGATCTGATCAAGGTCACCTATTTCCGCAACAAAGTCAAAGACCGGATCGACTACGACTTCGCCACCTGGAGCTACTTCAACAGCCCCCGAAGCTATACCGTCGACGGGATCGAGATCGAAGGAAGCTATCATATCGACGCCATCGATACCGTCGTCAGCGCCAACTACACCCACCTCTTCGATCCCAGCTACGCCGACGGCAGCCCCATTCTTCGGGTCCCGGAAAACAGCGCCAACCTCTTCGTCGACTACTACCTCAGCGACACCATCCACCTGGGAGCCAACCTTCAGTACGTCGACAAGCGCTGGGACTACGGCAATGTGGAGCTCGGCAGCTACACCCTGGTCAACCTGAGCTACAATCAGCAGATCGGAGAGAACCTCACCCTCAGCGTCCAGGCCCACAATATTTTCGATGAAGATTACGAAACGGCCAAAGGCTACAGCACCGAAGGGCGTTCGGTCTACGCCAAAATGGAGTATCGGTTCTGATGCCCGGCGACGGCTGGAGTCTGCGGCCCGGCCGCTACCTCATCTACAAATTCTTCAACTCCCTCTTCCTGGGACTCAGCGTCGGGACCATCTTCGTCATCTACGAACCCCTGGACCCCTCGGTCTACTCCCTGGGGGGCATCCTCCTGGCCCTGGCGATGCTGGGGATCGCCCAACTCTACCACCGCATCATGACCCTCAAGTGGTTTTTCCGCATCAGCCTTCTGGTGGAGCTGGTGGTCCTGGCGATGATTCTCTGGTTCCTCGCCTTCCCCTACACCTGGCTGACCGCCCTGCTGGTCTACGCGGGCTACCAACTGACCTTCTCCTTCGGCAGCTACCTGGTCCGGGCCGAAACCCTCGCCCTGGAGGAGGACGAGCTGCTCCGCCGTGTCGACAGCGCCAAACAGCTGGGCTACCTGGCCGGCATGGCCCTCTCCTGGCTCCTCTACAAAGCCTTCGAACTCTCCGGCATCGTCGACAAACAGGCCAAGGTCTACGAGCTCCACTGGGCGCTGCTGGGGGTGGAGATCCTGATTCTCTTCTTTCTGATCCGGAGTTTTGAGAAAAAGTCGATGGTCAATAGTCGATAGTCGATGGTCGATAGTCGTTTGCAATTCGTCGTTCGCCATCCCTTCCCAATGACCAATGACTAATGACCAATGACTTCTCTCTCCTCCCACCCCACAAACCCCTTATCGCTATAATTTTCCGAAAAGCCCCTTCTCTCAAGGAGATATTTATGCCCATTTTCATCAAAACCGGCGACATCACCCGAGAACAAAGCTGCGCCGTCGTCAACGCGGCCAACTCTTCCCTGATGGGAGGCGGCGGGGTGGACGGGGCGATCCACCGGACGGGGGGACCGGCGATCCTGGAAGCCTGCAAGCAACTGCGCCGGGAGCGCTACTCCGACGGACTCCCCACAGGCGAGGCGGTCGCCACCACCGCCGGCGATCTCCCCGCGCGATACGTCATCCACACCGTCGGTCCCGTCTGGGGGCGCTGCGGCGACGCGGAGGAGTGCGACCGGCTCCTGGCCTCCGCCTATCGCCGCAGCCTGGAGGAGGCCCGAAGGATCGGCTGCCGCTCCGTCGCCTTCCCCGCCATCTCCACCGGCATCTACGGCTTCCCCCCGGAGCGGGCCGCCCACATCGCCTGCGAAACGGTTCGGGATTTTCTGAATGAACATCCCGATA
>CAZGGT010000183.1:0-2731 GCA_964525335.1 uncultured Nitratifractor sp.
CCCAGTGTCCCCGAGATCGACATCGACGAAGACGAAATACCATTCTAGGAGTACCCCAATGGCCGAAAGAAGAAAATTCAAGAAACGCTACTGCCGCTACTGCGAGCAGAAGGTCGAGTTCATCGACTACAAAGACCTCAACATGCTGAAGTTCAGCCTCTCCGAGCGCTACAAGATCATGCCCCGTCGTCTGACCGGCAACTGCAAAAAGCACCAGGAGATGGTCACCGCCGCTATCAAGCGCGCCCGGCAGACCGCCCTCATCCCCTACATCGTCGACCGCAAGCGCGTCGTCGAAAACCCCTTCGAACTGATCAAGTAATCCTCTTTTCTTCCTTTCCATCCCGGAAAGGAAGAATTCCCATCGTCCCCTTCCCTTCTTTCGATAAACGTACACGTTCCGTATCCACATATCCCCCATCGGTTTTTTGAATTCTCTTTCATAATTTCCATAAATGTGCAGATCTAAAAGTAAAACTAAAGTAATCGCCGATAGAATGGTCGACGAGGAAATTTCAGCTTCCCAATACTATACATAAAAGGATCGAGGTATGAACAATTGGCGTGTGTGGGGTTTATCCCTGTTTCTTATCGGTTCCCTGCAGGCGGGATCTCTCTCTACGGATACGACACAGAAGAGAGCCACGACGGAACTCGGCGCTCCCGTCGCCTCCTCCCTGACGGCGAACGGGGTCAAAAAACTCCTCAGCGGCAAAAAGTTCTATGCCGTGGACTACTATGGACATTGTCTCGAAAGAGTTTCCTGGGAGGCCGAGCTCGCGCTGGGAACGGTCACCATCAACAACGCCGTCACTCAATTGCAGTACCGCTTCCCGGACGGATCGGGAAACGTCAAGATCCGAGCGATCAAAAATGGTCTTAAAATGTCCGAAGACGGGGAAACAAGCTTCGCCTACCTGAGCCTGCACAACAAGAAATACATCCAGTTCGAGGATGAAGGCTTTACCAGGTTCTATTACAAAAAAGCCGATGCCCGGGCCTATCTCAACAGGCTGAAAAGAGAATTGAAAGGATTCAGCGTCTCCTCCCTCAAGGGGAAAACCTACTATCTGGTCTTTCTCGATACCTTTGAAAAATACAAGGTACGGTTCACCAAAAAGCAAATGATCCTCTCCGACGGTTCCAAAACCGAAAAGATCGACTACAAGATTGGGAAGCACGGAGAGATCGAACTCAACGACGGGGACAATACCCGGATTTTCGTCCGCAAGCGTTTTCCCGCCTATATCGAAGTGGCTACGCTCCACGATCCCTCTCCCTACG
The DNA here is from genome assembly GCA_964525335.1 of uncultured Nitratifractor sp. Lineage (GTDB taxonomy): Bacteria > Campylobacterota > Campylobacteria > Campylobacterales > Sulfurovaceae > Nitratifractor. The sequence continues at coordinate 1,285 of CAZGGT010000183.1, forward strand.
TCGACCGCAGCACCTGGTTTGAAAAAACCTATGGGACCAAGGTCGCCGATCTCGGTGGCAGCGCGGAAGAGCTGGCGGAACTTTTCATCCGGGACGGCCTGAGGGGGCTCCCCGTCACCCGGGATCATCGGATCGTCGGAGACCAGGTAACCGGGTACTGGGAAGTCGACCACAACCGTTTCGAATTCAGTTTCCCTCGAAGAAACCGTCTGGTCTTCCAAGCCTTCGAAATCCAAAACGACCGACTCCTGTTCAGCGAAGACAGCAAGCCCTACTCCGCCGCCCGCCTCTACGTAAAGCAGCCGGCAGCCAATACGTTCCTTCGAAAAGCGAGAAACGGCGATGCGGCCATCGACCTGAACAAAATCGTCAAAGGGAAAACCTTCTATTTCAGCGAAGGAGAGCATGAAGAAAAATCTATTGAGTCCCTAACACTCCGAAACGATGGGAAAATATTCGCCAAAGAGTGGGATGCCGAACGGGGACGGATCATGACAGAATACGAGGGAGACTACACCCTCGACGAGGCCACCCATGCCATCATTACGTTCGAAGACGGGGAAGAAGAGGTCCACCCTGTTGTCGAGCACAACGCCAAATGGATCCTGGTGCGGGAACCGGACGGAGAACCCACCTATCTCTACCGCAGCCGACTCCACGCTCTCGACGGAATCACACAGACGGATGATTGCCGTTAGGATCCGTTGGGAATCCGACGGTCGCTCTCACAGATCGTCGTTCCGATGGTGCCGGAGCCCCGGGACAACGGGGAATCCGAATCGAAACGGGAAACAGAACCGCTCTCCTTTACCGACACGAAATGCTTCGGATATCGATATGGAAAAAACCTCCCGTTTTTCCCTCGCTCTTCCGCGGCTCTATCGAACGGATCCTGCCCTGATCCATTGTCACCCGATATTTCTGTGTCCGTCCTTTCAGGACATCCAGCACCGCATCAAGTCCCGGAAATCCCAGTTTGCGATCCGCCACCGATCCCCGCTGCGTATCGACGATCTTCGTCGGAACATCGTCTCGGGTATAGACTCTGAACGAGCGTTCTCCATACACCGGTCCCAAAGAGGGATTTGAAAAGTGATACTCGATGACACAGTTTTTTCCTTCGCGCTCCATCCCTCCTCCATGACATCCCGCCATCAACAGCAAAACCGGTACGAACCAGACTCTCCTCATCGTTCTCCCCTTTCCTTATAGACTATAGGCTGAACTCTTCCCCCAGATAGTGTTTGCGTACTTCGGGATCGGCGGCGATCTCCTCGCTGTTGCCCACCGCCATCATCTCCCCCTGGCGCATCACATAGGCCCGTTCGCAGATTCCCAGGGTCTCCCGGACGTTGTGGTCGGTGATGAGGATGCCGATGCCCAGGTCCCTCAGCTGGCGGACGATCGCCTGAATGTCCAAAACGGCGATGGGGTCGACCCCGGCGAA
>CAZGGT010000184.1:0-8381 GCA_964525335.1 uncultured Nitratifractor sp.
GAGATGGAGATCGTCGGCATCGATCTCGCCTGCGACGCCCTCGCCCTGGCAAAGGAACGCTTCGCTCCTGTTTTGACGACCCATTGTCACGACCTCAACGCCCTGGCGGAGCTCGAGCCGGGCCGTTTCGACCTCATCCTCTCCATCGGGACCCTCCAGAGCCCCGGCATCGAAATGAAAGCCCTGCTCATGGAATTGGTCCAGCGGCATCTCACTCCCGACGGCGCTCTGCTCCTGGGCTGGCCCAACTCCCGCTGGATCGACGGGGAGCTCCTCTACGGCGCCGCTCCGCCCAACTACCCGTTTAGTGAGCTCTCCCTCGTCATCAAAGACCTTTTCTGGATCAAAAAGTATCTCCAACAGCACCGGTTCCGGGTCGTCATCACCGGACGGGAGTATCTCTTTCTCGAAGCGACCCCGATCGGAATCCGGAGGAAAAACGGTTAAAGTTTTTCGATATAGTTTCGTTCTACTTATCCAAATCATTCATCAAGGAGTTTTTCATGGCAATCAACGCGAAAAAAATGGCCAAATTCTGTCGCCCGTTCCGGATCGTACTGGGATCGGCACTCATCATCGCCGCCTATCTGACCGGCATCAAATGGCTCTATCTCGGCATTGTGCCTCTCATCGCCGGAATCGTCGGCTTCTGCCCCGCCTGCGCAATCACCGGCCAATGCACCATCCTGGGTAAAGAGAAGGATTCCGGGGAATGAAAACCCTCAAGATCATGTTGGGCTGGCTCCTGGCCGGTTTCATTCTGATCCAGTTCATCCGGATCGACGTTCCCCCACCCCCCAAAGCCACGCCCGCCGACGAGATCAAGGCACCGCCCAAGATCATGGCGATCCTCAAACGTTCCTGCTACGACTGCCACTCCAACGAAACGAGGTGGCCCTGGTACAGCCACATCGCCCCCGTCTCCTACGAAGTACGGGCCCACGTCAAAGATGGTCGCAACTGGCTCAACTTTTCGATCTGGAATCGCTACAGCCAAGAGAAAAAGCAGAAACTCTACAAGGGAATCGCCAAATCGATCGACTGGAAAATGCCTCCCGCCGACTATATGTGGATCCACAAGGATGCCCGGCTCAGCCCCGCCGATCGGGAGCTCGTCAAAGCATGGGCACAGCGCCACATCGTCCCTGAGTGATCACGCGGGCGCCACCGCGCTCCCGCTCCTTCCCCTTCACGCTTCCGGGACGCGTTCTTCCGAGGCGATCGTCCCGCCCTCCGGTCCCCTGCCCGGACTCTCCAGCAAAATCTCCTGTCGGGGAATCGCGAGCTCCAGTTCCGACTCTTCGACGATCCGCAGGGTCCGCTCGATGACATCCTGTTTGACCCGGAGCCACTCCTCCCAGTCGACGGAAATGGAGAAGGCGTAGATGAGGATGTTGAGGGAATACTCCCCGATTTCGTCGAGATAGACCAGGAGGGTACGGCGCACTCCGTATTTGTCGTCGACATTGAAGAGACCGTCTTCGTAGGTTTTACGCATCCGTTTGAGGTAGCGGATTTTGTTTTTGTTGACGATGTCGGGATGGGAGTGAAGCATTTCGTAGATCTCGTAGATCACCCGGTCGATCTCCCGGGTATCGTCGGTATAGCGCAGGCGGAGGTGAAATTTGATCCGCCGTCCCACTTTCCTGCGGCTCCAGTTGATGACGTGGGTATTGGCCAGCAGGGAATTGGGAATCGTCACCAGGGCGTTGTCGAAGGTGCGGATCTTGGTAGAAGTGAGCCCCATCTCCGTCACGAATCCCTCCACCTCGCCCGTTCGAATCCAGTCCCCCTGCCGAAACGCATCCTCGCTCACCAGTCGGATCGAGTCGAAGAAATTGGAAAGCGTATCCTTGGCGCTGAGTCCGACGATGGCGCCTCCAATCCCCAGGGAGGTGATGAGCGCCGTCAGATCCACCCCCAGGTGGGCCAGGACCAGGAGGATGAAAAGAAAGGCGATGAAGACCCGGGTGATGTTGAGAAAAAGATTGAAAAGCTCCATCCTCGCCACCCGTTGCTTGGCGATTTTGACCGTAAGCACCAGGTAGAGCAGCGACTTGGTCACCTCGTAGACCCACCAGAAGAAAAAGAGCCAGTAGAGGGTGAAGAAAAAGGTGTCGAGGCCGTCGTTGACCACGAAGATCTCCACCGCTTTTTTGATGAAAAAAAGCGTGATGAGCATCCGCAGGGGACGGAGAACCTTGGGAAGACGGTTGAAAAGAAGGCGGAAAAAGGTCTGCCGACGATGCCGATACAGCCATCTCTTGGCCCACCGGAGAAGGGGCCACCGCAGGAAAAGATTGATAAGGGTGGCGAGCACCAGCAATCCCGCCGCCACCACCAGTTCTCCCGGCGTCGCATGGATATAGGCCGTATACCGCACCAATCCTTCCGGCAGCCAGGTATTGATGAGATTGATCAGATGCTCCATAAGGAAATTGTAACCAAATTTCCGTGGGACATCGTACTTTGTGTATCAGGAATCATAAAAAAAAACGAAGTGTGCTTTTTTTATTTTCATATAATGTTTTCTTCAAAAAGAACTCCGTATAATGGAACCTCAATCCGCCTCCTTTTCGTAGGGAACGGGCGGCGGATCTGACATTCCAAACAAATTCAAGGAGTTCGCATGATCGGGAAAAGCACCCTTCTGAACCTCGGCAGGGCGGCCGCCGCTGCCTCCATCCTCCTCTCCGGCACCGCCTTCGGCGCCCAGTTCATCACCATCGGTACCGGCGGGGTCACCGGGACCTACTATCCCACCGGGGGCGCCATCTGCCGGATGATGAACAAAAACCGGAAACAGACCGGCATCCGCTGCTCCGTCGAATCCACCGGGGGATCGGTCTACAACGTCAATACCATCAAAGCCGGTGAACTGGATTTCGGAATCGCCCAGTCCGACACCGTCTATCAGGCCTACCACGGAGAAGGGAAGTTCAAGAACAAACCCATCAAACAACTCCGCAGCGTCATGGCCATCTATCCCGAACTGCTGGCGCTGGTCGTCCGCAAAGACGCCGGGATCAAAACCCTCCCCGACATCAAAGGCAAGCGGATCAACATCGACGTTCCCGGCTCCGGAACCCGGATGACCGCCGAGATCGTCATGAACGCCTTCGGCATCAAAAAGAGCGACCTGGCCAAGGTCGAAGAGCTCAAGTCCACCGAAGGGCCCACCATGCTCAAGGACAACAAGATCGACGGTTACTTCGGCGTCTTCGGACACCCCACCGCCAACATCAAAGACGCGGCGAACTCCGTCGACATCGATCTGGTCCCCATCGAGGGCAAGCCCATCGACGAACTGGTCGCCAAATATCCCTACTACGCCAAAGGCGTCATCTCCGGCAGTTTCTATAAAGGTGTCAAACACGACACCCCCAGTATCGGTGTCAAAGCGGTCCTGGTCACCAGCGACAAGATTCCCGAGAAGACCGTCTACGCTCTGACCAAAACCATCCTGGACAATTTCGACGCCTTCAAAAAGCTCCATCCCGCCTACAAAACCATCACCAAAGAGTCTCTGCTCGACGGTCTGGCGATTCCCCAGCATCCCGGTGCCATCAAAGCCTTCAAAGAGGCCGGTATCCTCAAATAGGGGCTTCCCCCCTGGGGGGAGAGCTTTGCCTGGGTGGAGGGAACCCCCGCTTCCTTCCATCCAGTCAAACCGAACGAACGAAGGAGAGAGGTCATGGCGCACCACACGATCGAAGTGGACGAAAGACAGCTGCATCAGGATGAAGAGCTCATCGAAAAACTGGAGGGTCAGAGGATCTTCCGTCCCCGGGGATGGGAGGACTGGACGGTCGCGGTCATCGCCTTCCTCTGGTCCGTCTACCAGATCTACGTGGTGATCGTCCCGGTCAACAGCGTTTTCGTCCGGGCGACCCACCTCGCCTTCGCCCTGGTCCTGGGATATCTGATGTATCCGATGATCCAGAGCAAAAAGCTCCGGCAGACCATTCCGTGGTGGGATTTTCTCCTCGCGGCGGCGGCGGCCGTCGGGGCTCTCTACATCTTTTGGAACTACGATGCCCTCAATATGCGCAGCGGCGACTGGAACCGGCTCGATATCTTCATGGGGGTCTTCACCATCATCCTCATCATCGAAGCCTCCAGGAGGGTCATGGGCTGGGCCCTGGGAATCATCGCCCTGATCTTCCTCGCCTACGACCATTGGGGGCAATACATGCCCGATCTCATCGCCCACAAAGGGGCCAGCCTCAACAAGATCATCGGCCAGATGTACCTGACCACCGAAGGAATCTTCGGGGTTCCCCTGGGGGTCTCCGCCAGCTATGTCTTCCTCTTCGTTCTCTTCGGCGCGCTGCTGGAGCGGGCCGGGGCCGGAGCCTACTTCATCAACCTCGCCTTCGCGCTCCTGGGCAAATACGACGGCGGTCCGGCCAAAGCCTCCGTCGCCGCGTCGGGACTCATGGGAATCATCTCCGGTTCCTCCATCGCCAACACCGTCACCACCGGAACCTTCACCATCCCCCTGATGAAAAAGCTGGGCTTTCCGCCCCACAAAGCCGCCTCCGTCGAAGTCGCCGCCTCCACCAACGGCCAGCTGATGCCCCCCATCATGGGAGCGGCGGCCTTCATCATCGCCGAGTTCCTGGGACTGAGCTATACCGACGTGGTCATCACGGCGGCGATTCCCGCATTCGTCAGCTATTTCGCCCTCTTCTACATCGTCCACCTGGAGGCGAAAAAACAGGGAATCAAGGGAGAAGATCCCTCCCGGCTCCCCCGGGCCTGGACGGTCTTCAAATCGGGGATCCACTACATCATCCCGATCTTCTTCCTCATCTATACCCTCATCGTCCTGCGCCAGTCTCCCCAGATGGCCGCCTACAACGCGATTCTCTTCCTCTTCCTCATTATGGTCACCCAGGCCCCCATCAAGGCGCTGATCCACGGAGAGCCCATCACGCGGAACGTCTGGCTCCAGGGCTTCGTGGATATCTGGCACGGAATGGTCACCGGCGCCAAAAACATGGTCCCCATCGCCATCGCCACCGGTCTGGCCGGGATCGTCGTCGGCTCCGTCACCCTCACGGGAATCGGCCTGATCCTCTCCGAGGTGATCGACACGCTGGCCAACGGCAGCATCATCCTGGTCCTGCTCTTCACCGCCATCACCTCCCTGGTCCTGGGGATGGGGCTGCCCACCACGGCCACCTACATCGTCATGGCCTCCCTGACCGCGCCGGTGATCATGAACCTCGCCACCGATCTGGGCTTCCTGATCCCCACCATCGCGGCGCACCTCTTCGTCTTCTACTTCGGGATCCTCGCCGACGACACCCCGCCGGTGGGAATGGCCGCCTACGCCGCGGCGGGAATCGCCAAAGCCGACCCGATCAAGACGGGACTCCAGGGCTTCGCCTACGACATCCGGACGGCGATCCTGCCCTTCATGTTCTTCTTCAACACCAAGCTGCTTCTCATCTCCGGCGTGGACGCCAACGACGTCAACAACGTCGCCGGCTGGGTCTGGATCACCAATCCCCTGGAGATCGCCGCGATCTTCGTCACGGCGGTCCTGGGAATGTTCGCCTTCTCCTCCGCCACGCTGGGATATTTCCTGACCCGGATCACTCTCTTCGAACGGCTGGTCTTCCTGGTGATCGTCCCCTTCATGTTCATCCCCAATATCATGGGCCGCTGGATCGGCTACGGCAGCGAATACCTCTCCTACCTGATCGGGATCGCGCTCTACGCGGCCCTCTACTTCCTCCAGAAACGCCGTATCGCCCGGGACGGGGGGCGATGGACTCTCAAAGGAATCATGCCCTGAGATCCCGCGGCGTTTCCCCCCCGTTCCGATTCCTGCTATCATACCTCTGCGAATCGGAATATTTTCCCCACTGCAAGGATCGGGTATGCGCTGGAGCATCGACAAAACCTTCGACTTCTGTTACGGCCATCGGGTCTGGTCCCAGGAGCTCGACAAGACCTTCTCCATGGACGAATGCCTGATGTGCCGCCACCTCCACGGCCACCAGGGACGGCTCAAGATTTTCCTCTCCGCCGAACGGCTCGAACGGGGAATGGTCACCGACTTCAAACATCTCAACTGGTTCAAAGAGTGGCTCGACGCCACCCTGGACCACAAATTCATCCTCGATCGGAACGATCCCCTCTTTTTCGACCTGATGAGCCACTACGCCACCCGGGAAGGAACCATGGACGACGCCTCCTTCCTCGCCCACGAAGAGGGATACTGGACTCCGCGTCTGGAACTTTTGGGAGACGCGCCCGATGCGCTGTTGGAAAAGTACGGGGGAATGGTGGTCGTCGATTTCGTCCCCACCAGCGAACAGCTCACCGCATGGATTCTGGAGATCGTCCGGAAGCGGATGCGGCCTCTCGGGGTGAGGGTCGAAGCCGTGGAGTTTTGGGAGACGCCGAAATCCCACTGCCGGGTGGAGGGATCGTAAACCCGGATGATGCAATCGCCCGGATGCCGGATCTGCCGGTCATCGGAGGGATGGATCGTGGGGGCGATTGCATCATCCGGCTTCAACGCCGGTTGAAGCTCCGGCGTCCGCCGTTGCTGCGGGGGCGGCGTTTGTTGCGGCTGCCGCCCATGCCGGGGATCGGCTCGGGACGGATAGTGGGATCGGGTTCGAACCCGGCGGTCTGATGCCGGTCGATGGAGCTTTTGATGAAATGCTCGATGTTGCGCAGGAGCTGCTTCTCGTCGACGCAGACCAGGGAGTGGGCTTCGCCGCTGTTGCCCGCCCGGCCGGTGCGGCCGATGCGGTGGACGTAATCCTCGGGAACGTTGGGAAGCTCGTAGTTGACCACGTGGGGCAGATCGGCGATGTCGATTCCCCGGGCGGCCACGTCGGTGGCGACCAGGACCTGGACCCGGTTGGTCTTGAAGGCTTTGAGGGCCTTGGCCCGGGCGTTCTGGCTCTTGTCGCCGTGGATGGCGTCGGAGCGGATCCCCGACTGGTGGAGATGGCGGCTGAGTTTGTCGGCGCCCCGCTTGGTGCGGGTAAATACCAGGACCTGCTTCCAGCCGTTCTCCCGGATCAGGTGGACCAGGAGCTCCTGCTTGCGGTGGCGGTCGACGGGATGGACCCGCTGGCTCACCTGCTCGGCGGTGGTGTTCTGCCGGGCCACCTCGATGGTGACGGGATCCTCCAGCAGTCCCGCGGCGAGGCGCTTGATCTCGGGGGAGAAGGTGGCGGAAAAGAGCATCGTCTGGCGCCCTTTGGGGGTCAGGGAGATGATGGTGCGGATGTCGTGGATGAAGCCCATGTCGAGCATCCGGTCCGCTTCGTCCAGGACGAGGATCTCCAGCTCCGAGAGGTCCAGGGCCCGCTGGTTGATCAGGTCCAGGAGACGGCCGGGGGTGGCGATGACGATGTCGACCCCCTGGCGCAGGGCGCGTTTCTGGGGCTCGATGCCCACGCCGCCGTAGATGACGGTACTGCGCAGGCGCAGGTTTTTCCCGTAGGTCCGGACGCTCTCGGAGACCTGGGCCGCCAGCTCCCGGGTGGGAGTGAGGACCAGGGCGCGGACCTTTTTGCTCCGGGCGGGACGGGCATCGGCGCCGAGGCGCTGGAGCATGGGCAGGGTGAAGCCGGCGGTCTTGCCGGTGCCGGTCTGGGCGGCGGCGAGGATGTCGCGTCCCTCCAGGGCGGCGGGGATCGCCTGGGCCTGGATGGGGGTGGGCTCGGTGTAGCCTTCGTTCTGTACTGCGCGGAGGATCGAGGCGTCGAGCCCCAGTTGGTCGAATGTAGTCATAAAGTAGGGTTCCTTGAAAGGCAGAGCTCTCGGCACGGTCGCTCCGGGACCTTCCCCGTCGGGGTACGGTCCTGTGGAGCCGGGTAGTGTTTCGGTCAGAGCTCGAAAAAATTTTGGGGTGATTCAAGAGATATTCAGAGGCGTTGGTGCGGTAAATAAATTCAAATCATCGCAGACCGAATCGGCGATTGGGCGCAGTATAGCGGAATTTTTTCCAAATAGCCAGTCTTTCGGAAAACCCGGGAGGAACGCCTCGACGATGGATTCCCTCAGCGGACGAGAGGAGTATGGGAAAAAAACGCCTCGATCGCCCGGCGCATCGCCTCGGGATCGGTGAGGGTGTTGACCTGGTGGCGGAACTCGCCGGCGCCGGGCAGACCGATCTTGGAGTAGGTATGCAGGTGTTTGCGGAAGAGAATCACCCCGTACTCGCCGTAATGGGCCAGCATCTGGTCGAAATGTTCCAGAATCGCCTCCCGGACCAATTCGAGAGGCGGCTCGTCCATCCCCTCCCGGATCTGCCGGAAGAGCCAGGGCTTGCCTACGGCGGCCCGGCCGATCATGATCCCGTCGCAGCCGGTATGCTCCAGGACCCAGCGGGCCTTGGCCGGGGA
>CAZGGT010000185.1:0-2533 GCA_964525335.1 uncultured Nitratifractor sp.
GCGGCGATCACGGCGGCGCGGCGGGGGGCGCGGGTGAGGCTGCTGGAGCGCAACGACGAAGCGGGAAAAAAGATCCGCGTCAGCGGGAACGGGCGCTGCAACATCGGCAACCGCCGGATCCGGCCCGAACGCTACCACAGCGGGGACCGGGAGTTCGTGCGCAAGGTGCTGGAGGGGTACGACGCCCCGAGGATCGAAGCCTTTCTCCGCTCCCTGGGGCTGGAGCCGGAGGAAGAGGAGGAGGGGAAGCTCTTTCCCATGGGACGGCAGGCGGCCAGCGTCGTCCGGCTGTTGACAAGGGAGTGTCAACGGCTGGGGGTAGAGCTTGTCACCGGCTGTCAAGTGACCGGAATCACCCACGAGCAGGGCCGCTTCCGCGTAGAAAGCACCCGGGGAAACTTTGAAGCTGCCCGGGTGCTCCTGGCCTCCGGTTCTCCAGCCGCCCCCCAGCTGGGAGCAAGCGACAACGGGATGCGCTTCGCCCGGGAGCTGGGACACGCCCTCGTCCCGCCCCGCCCGGCCCTGACGGCCCTGGAATGCGACGCCCCCTGGACGAAGCGGGCCGCCGGGGTCAAGCTCCGGGCCCGGATCACTTTGCGGGCCAACGGGGCGGCCGTCGCGGAGAGGGAGGGGGATCTCCTCTTCACCGACTACGGGGTCAGCGGCCTGGCGGTCCTGGACCTGAGCCGGGAAGCCTCGCTCCGGCTGGCGGAGTGGGAACCCTGCGAACTGCGCATCGATCTCTTCCCTTCCTATGGGAAAGAGCGCTTGACCGGACTGTTGACGGAGCGGATCGACCCGGAACGGGACCTGCCCCTCGATCTCTGGCTGGAAGGGGTGCTGCACCGGAAGCTGGTCCCCGTGATCCTGGAGCGGACCGGAACCCTGCCGTCCACGGAGCGACAACTCACCCGTAAAACGATCCGACAACTCGTTTACACCCTCAAACGGCTCTCCCTGGCCGTCACCGCGGTGCGGGAGTTCCGCTACGCCGAGGTGGCCACCGGCGGCGTCGACGTGGGCGGCGTCGATCCGGTCACGATGGAGTCGAAGCTTCTCCCCGGCCTCTTCTTCGCCGGGGAGATCCTCGACGTGGACGGAGACCGAGGCGGTTTCAATTTCCACTGGGCCTGGACGACGGGGATGAGGGCGGGAGAGGCGATGAGCCGTTAGGCATTCCCTTTCCCTCGGAACCTCGTTCCCTGAAGTGGAGTTTCCGGAGCCGGAAGTGTCGGGTCGCCAGGTAGGTGACCAGAACGACGCTGAGGCCCGTGGGGACGATGACGTTGTAGTCGTAGGTGGTCTCCAGGGCCAGGACCAGGGCCGTCAGGGGCAGGCGCATCAGCACCCCCATGAAGACCGCAGAACCGATGGCGGCGAAGTAAAAACTCTCCACCTGCCAGGGGAAGAGGAGGTTGCTCACCTCTCCGAAGCCGTAGCCGATCAGGGCGCCGATGCTCATGAGGGCGATGAAGAGTCCGCCCACGGCATTGGCATAGAGGGAGAGGGTCGTGGCCAGGATTCGAAGGAGGATCACCGTAAAGATCATCCAGACCGGCCAGTGGAAACTGCCGTTGATGAAGATCCGGACCACCTCGTGGCCGCTGAACCCCGCCAGGGGGTCGATCCGAAGGATCGTGGCGATAAGCGCACCCGATACGATCGAGAGGATCAGGATCCGCCCCCGGCGGACCCGCCGTTCGAACCATCCCTCCAGCAGGAAGAGAATGCGATCTTTGAGCCCCAGATAGAGATAGACGAAGAGGGTGATGGTGGGGATGAAAAGCCCCGTGGCGATGAGGTAGTGGTAGTCCAGGGCCTTGCCGGTGGAGTAGCCGAAGAGCAGGGGCTCCAGCACGGACGAGGCGACGGCGAAGGCCAGGAGGCTGCCGGCGATGAGGGTCCCCGCGTAGTTGCGGATGAAGGGATGGGCCAGGTTCTCCACGGCGAACATGATCCCCGTCACCGGAGAGACGAAAATCGCCGCGATACCGCTGCTGGCCCCCACGCTCAGGGCCACCCGCAGCAGATGCCGGGGCAGGCGCAGGAGCCGGTGGAAGCGCTGGGCGATCATGGCGCCGATGGCGGCGCTGGGGCCCTCGTTTCCCACGGCGAACCCGCTGGCCAGGGAGAGGGACGAGGCGAAGATTTTCTGAAGCAGGTCCCTCCATCCGAAGCTCAGCCCCTTCCCCTCCACTGCTTCGGCGATCTCCTGGACCCCATACTCCCGAACGGAATCGTCGTGAAGGATCATCCGGTTGACGAGATAGATGGAGAGGATGGGGACCAGATAGAGGTACCAGAGAGGAAGGGAGGGAATGGTCGTAAGCGGATCTCCCCAGAAGAGGAGCCAGGAGAGGGCCCGGGTCAGCAGGGCGTAGAAGACGACGAAGATTCCCGTCACCACCCCCGTGAGCAGGGCGAGAAGGAGCAGGCTTCCCGGCCGCTCGCCCAGGGCATCCATTCTCCGGGCCTCAGCTCTGGGCGGCGTTTTTCCTGTCCCGCTGGGCCCGGCGACGGGCGGCGGGATCGA
>CAZGGT010000186.1:0-2084 GCA_964525335.1 uncultured Nitratifractor sp.
CCCGAGAGCAGGGTGTCGAGCCCCTCGACCGAGTCGGCGGTGAGCCGGGCGTGGACGATCCAGAAACGGGTCTTGTCGGTCAGGTAGGGACGCATCTCCTTGGTGAGTTCCGCGGTGACGACCACCGACTGGAGGTCGTCGCTGAAGCGCACCTCCTTGACCTTGCCCACGACGATATCCTTGTATTTGACCACCGATTTGTCGGCCTGGATCCCGGCGGCGGATTTGAAGCGGATCTCGACGGTGGGGCCTTTTTCGCTGTAGGACTTGGCGATGAGGACGATCCCGATGATCAGGGCGACGATGGGAATGATCCAGACCGACGAGAAACGTTTTTTCTTTTGGCTCCAGACGGCCTCTTTGACGGAGGCGTCGATCCTGGGGTCAGGGGTGGTGGGCATGAGTTTCCTTTGGGGGGTCCCAGATGAGTCGGGGATCGAATTGCATGGCGGCGAACATCGTCACGACGACGACCAGGAGAAAAAAGACGGCACCGAGACCTGCCTTGATCTCCGTGAGGCCGCCGAAGTGGACCAGGGCGATCATGATGGAGACGACGTAGACGTCCACCATCGACCAGCGGCCCACGAGCTCCGTGAGCTGGTAGAGCCGTTTGCGCTCGTGGTATCTGCCGGCCCATCCCCGCTGCACCGAGAGGAGCAGGTAGATGAGGATGAGGATTTTGAGGACCGGGACGAAAATGCTGGCGATGAAGATGACGGATCCGATGAGGTAGGAGCCGGTCTCCATGAAATAGATCACCCCGCTCATGATGGTGTCGGACTGGGTTCCTGCGAAGGTATGCACGTGCATCATCGGCAGCAGGTTGGCCGGGATGTAGAAGAGAATGCTGGCGAGGACCAGGGCCCAGGTGTTCTGGATCGCTCCGGGTTTGCGGGGATGGACTTCGCTTCCACAGCGGGGGCAGAGGGCGGTCACGGCCCCTTCGGTGCGGGTGGGGAAGCGGACGATCTGGTGGCAGGTGGGGCAGCAGCCCAGGCCGTGGTCGATGGCTCTCACGACGCAGCTCCGGGCAGGGAATCGGGAGTGCGTCCCCGGGCTTCGTCGATCCGTTCCCAGACGGGATGGGGATCGAAGAGGCTCTGGGCATAGGCCATGACCACGATGAGCGCGGCGAAGGACCAGAGGGAGATTCCCGGGATGATGGTTCCCATCTTGACCAGTTTGACGATGGAGACCAGGACCCCCACCATGAAGACGTCGAGCATTCCCCAGGGGAGCAGGGTCTCCAGGAGTTTGAGCATACCCGCCGCGTAGCGGGGGACGATGCCGTGGTAGAGGGGACCGAAAAGGAGAAGATAGAGCAGGATCCGCGTCAACGGGACCAGGAGAGTCGTCAGAAACACCGCCACCGCCAGGAGATAATCCTCGTCGTGATAGAGATAGAGGATCGCCGTGGTGAAGGTCGCTTCCGAGGCGTTGCCCAGGACGTGAAAGGAGAGAAAGGGAAACATGTTGGTGACCACGAAGAGAAAGAGGGCCGCCAGATTGAGGGCATAGATCTTTTCGAACATTCCGGGCCAGTATTTGAAAAGCGTATGCCCGCAGTTGGGGCATTTGTAGCGTCCGGGTTTGTGAGGATAGGGAAGGCGGCTGATTTCGTCGCACTCGTGGCAGCAGATATAGTGTGCTTCCATTCTCCTCCTTTTCCTATGAGTTCGAAGATTCCGTAGCCGGATCCGATCCGGACGTGTGCAGTCGGGTTCCCTTTCGATCTCTCCGGATTCGGAGGGCACGAAACGGCGGCGTGCCTGTCCGGAGATAAACGTTTTATTTTAGTCAAATCCCCTTGAAAGGAGATGAAAGGGAACAGATGGGGAAGAGCCTTCAGCTTGCGTCGCTCCGGTGGGAGGTACAGGCATCCCGGGGCAGGGCCTGGTGGTAGAGCCAGCGTCCCTCCCGGAGGAGAAAATGGCTGCACTCCTCCATCGGCCCCGAGGAGAGCCGGGCGATAAAATGGACCCAACCCTCCGCTCCTTCCTGACGATGGGAGAGGATCTCCAGCCCCAGAAACTCCGTCCCACGGCTGAAGGCGAGGATCTCCCGCCGCCAGCTCTCCCGGT
>CAZGGT010000187.1:0-19562 GCA_964525335.1 uncultured Nitratifractor sp.
TTTCCTCATCCTCCACAATCCGGAACTCAGTGAACTGGCCAACCTCCTGAGCCCCGACCATTTCGGAAAAATTCCCGCCCTCGGAATCGTCGCCCTGGAGCTTCCGATCGAGAGCTGGAGCGATCTGGAAGTCGGTGGAGAAAACCGGACCGACTTTTTCATCTACCCCAAGCAGTTCCGTTATTATATGCCTCGTCAGATCCGGGCCACTCTGGGAGATGTCTAGGTCTCCCGCTCCTTTTCCCCCGTTCCCTTCCGAACGGGTCCGCACTCTCCATTTTCTTTCCGCTCTTTGACGCTCAACGGAGTTCGTCACTTTCCCTTTTCCGCCGACCGCACTCCTCTTCCAACTCACGGAGGCGCTCTTCCAGGCGTTGTTGATAGCGCATCCGTTCCCTCCGGGCCAAAAGACGATCGACCGTGCCGACAAGCACCTTTTCGAAGCGCGCCGGATCGAAAGGTTTGAGGAGATAGCCTTCGACTCCCAGATCGATGGCCTGAACCAGCTGAGAAGTCTCGGCATATGCGGAAAAAATCAAAATCGACAGATCTTCCCGTCTCCGGCGCATACGCCGGAGCATTTCAAAGCCGTCGAAACCCGGGAGAGAAAGATCGGTAAGAACGATATCGATCGACTCTTCCTGACGCACGAAGAGTTCCAGGGCCTCTTCTCCCGTCTCCACGGAAATTACCCGGGTGAAATAATCCTCCAGGAAAAAACCGGTCAGCTCTCTCGCCTCCCGCTCGTCCTCCACATAAAGAATCGTCAAAGGAAATGGCAACATCCCCTCCCTTTCTGCCTTTTCTGACACGAATCCCCCTTTTTTCGGAGACAATTGTCCCGATTTTTGATCTTCGACAATGTAATTCTATACAAATTTTGATAGAATCTGAGTAATCTAAAAATACCAATCCGAAGAAGGAATATATTGATGGATCAAAAACCGCCGATGACATTGAAAATCCTGCTGGTGGAAGACGACCGCTCGGCGGCGGAATTTCTTCGCCAGTATCTGGAGACCTGCGATTTCGAGGTGGACCACGTCGAGTCCACTTCCGACGCCCTGGCCGCGCTGGGACAACAGCGTTACGATATGCTGCTGCTCGATCTGGTCCTCCCCGACTTCAGCGGCTTCGACCTGATGCGGGAACTCCGGACCCGCTATACCACACCCGTCATCGTCGTCAGCGCCCACGGGGATACCAAGACCAAGGTGCGGGCTTTTCGTCACGGTGCCAGCGACTACATGGTCAAACCCATCGATCCCGAAGAGCTCGAAGCCAGGATCTGGGCGGTGCTTGGACGCCACAGCGCCCTGCCCGTCACCCCGGACGACAATCTTTTCTACATCAAAAACAACCAGATCTTTTTCAAAGGGAAACCTCTGGAACTGACGGCGACCGAATTCGATATCCTTTCCCTTCTCATCCGGCACCGCAACACCATTCTCAGTCGTCAGTTTCTCTCCGATGCCCTCTCTTCCATCAGTTCCCACCGTTCCCTCGATCATCACATCAAAAACATCCGGAAAAAGATGGAGGAAGATACCAAACGCCCCGTCTATCTCAAAACGGAATACGGTGTCGGGTACAAATTGGTCTATTAGGAGGGATTCACCCTTCCGCCCTTCCAAACGACCCCTCTTCGCGCAGGGGACGATTTTCCCGATCCCCGGTTCCCTCCGACGGGAAGCTCCCGAACGAAAAAAACGGCAAGAACGGTCCTGAGCAGGAGATTATCGTGCCGCTTCCCGAAGGACGGTATCGAGATCCCGGAGCATCCGGTCCACATCCTGCTCGTGACGGATCGCCTCGAGTCGCTCCGCCAACTCGTGATTGCCCAGGTTGAACAGCAATCCCTTGATGGCATGCAGTGCCTTGTCCAGCTTCTCCGCATTGGGATCGGGAGCGGTACGCAGTTCTTCCAGTCTCGTAAATTCTGTCTCCAGATCCTTCCGTGCCTGCTCCAGCAACGGTTTGACCTGGTCTTCCGGGAATCCCAGTCCCGTCAGGTATTCCATTCCGATCCGTTCCGTTTTTTCAATGATGATATTTAACATGTCGTGCCTCCTTGACAGCTTCGCTGAGTTTTTCCGGGTTAAACGGTTTTTCCAGGAGTCCCCGGAATCCGGAGCGCTCCACCTCCTTGCGGGTCGATTCGTACACTTCCGCTGTCACCGCGTATGCCGGCGGCAGGGGAGCGATATCTTCGAATCGTTTGAGGACCTGAAATCCGTCGAGCCCGGGCATCCGGAGATCCATGAGAATCAGGTCGTATCGACGCGTCTTGTACATACCGATCGCCTCGTATCCCCCTTGGGCGGCATCGATCTCGGCATCGGGAGCGATCTTGCTGAGGAAGAGACGGAGAATCTCTATATTGGAGATCAGATCATCCACCACGAGGACCCGGAGTCCGTCGTGTTCCTCCCGTTCCTCCTGCTGCTCCAGAACCTCCTGATATCCCCGGACGCCGGCATGACCTTCGAATCCCACGTCGAAATGCTCCGGCATCAGCAGAGTCCCGAGGCGTTCGGCGACGAAACGGGTCCGGGCATAGATCTGACTCTTCCGGAGAAAGGCAAACAGCATCCCGAACTGTTCGTAATGTTCCGGGAAGGTCGCCACGCTTACAAGATCGGGAGCCTCATTTTTCGGGGCGATCAGATATTGGATGAACGCCTCCTCCTCATCGAAAAAGATCACCTCCATCCCCTGATCCCGAAACACTTCCTGGGACAACTCCAGAACATTCGGATTGAGATGCAACTCCCGGTCGCAGAAAAGCACCAGACGTTTTCCTTCCAACGGTGCCCGCTCCTCGGGCTCTCCTTCTCCCTCTTCGAAATGCAGTTCCACCCGAACCGTCGTCCCGACGTTGGGGAGACTGTCGATCTGAAGCAACGCCCCCATCTTTTCGGCGATGACCCGGGAAAAATAGAGTCCGAGCCCCAGTCCTTTCTCCCCCTCCGCGAAGCGGACATAAGGCTCGCAGATCTCCCGCACTTCCGCGGGACTCATGCCGATCCCCGTATCCCGGATGATGATATTCACCCGTTCACCGGAAGAGGTTTCTTCCCGCTCCACCCGGAGCTGTACACTTCCCTTCGAGGTAAATTTCACGGCATTCTCGAGCAGATAGCGAAGCATCTCCTCCAAACGGGAGGCATCACCGTAGACCGGACGTTTGCCCGTCTGCACCTCCAACGACATCGTCAATCCCTTCTCTTCGGCCAGTTCCGCGGCAAATTCCGCCACATCGACAATCAGGTCGTCCAGATAGAACCAGGAACGTTTGAGGGACATCTCTCTGGCGTTGAGGCTGGAAAAATTGAGCATTTTGTCGACACTGTAGCGCAACGCTTTGGTGGCGTTGCGGGCCCGAAGAAGATAGCCCACCTCTTCCGGTGCGAGCTTTTTTTTCTGAAGAAACGTGAGGTATCCCTGGATTTCGTTGATATTGGTACGAATATCGTGGGAGATGTTTTGGAGTACCCGCATCTGAAACTCGAGCTGTTCCATTTCACGTCCATTCTGTGCCACGAAATTCCTTCATTCTCATCCGGGGATCGTCAGGGGTCATGAGGCCTCATATTGATGTACTATATTCAAATCCATTTTTCCCTTCTGTAAGATTATTCCTACATCTGCATCCGCAAAAAATTCTCCTCCCATATTGCTCAGGATTTCAATAGATTTTCTATATACTTTTTTCATATAATATGGGGAAGCATATCGGAAGACGGAGAAATCGGCAGTATATAATCTTTTTCAGAAAAAGCTGAGAGAGAAATTCCGTCGTCCGAAGTCCGCCGTACAGTAAGGAGTGTGGTTTCGATGAATATCAATATCCGGCAAGAGTTTGAAACGAAGCGTCAAAAGACTATCAAAATCGCGTTGATCTTTTTGATTCCGTTTCTGGGCATCCTCGCCTATCTGCGACATCTCCAGACCGGCAAAGAGTTCCAGGTGCTACTCGACCTCTCTCTGATGGGAATCGCTCTGGTCGCGCTCATCATTCTCCACTACCTTCCCTCCCTTATCAGAGTGATGACCCACACCATTTTGCTGATCACGGTCGGAGCGTTTTTGCTGACCATACACGCGGAATATGGAGACCCCGGAACGTTGATCTGGGGGATTACCGTCATCCTCCTCGCCTTTTTTCTGAGTGGTCGCCACGAAGGATGGTTCTGGAGCTTGCTGACCATTGCCGGAGTTTTGATCCTCACCATCGTCGATCCCGATCACCTGAAGCTCCTCAACGGTTTCTCCATGTTCACCTTTTTGGGCAACGCCCTGCTCGTCGCGTTTTTCGCCTCCTGGTACGAATACCTTTCCGAACAGGAGATCCAGAGGCTCCAGTACGAGCACAACCGCCTCGAATCCCTGGTACGGCACCGGACCCGCTCCCTCAATGAAGCCAACGCCAAAGCGATGCGTGCCCTCAGAAACGCCGAGGAAGCCAATGCCGCCAAAACCACGTTTCTCGCCAACGTCTCTCATGAGATCCGTACCCCCCTCAATGCCATCAGCGGCTTCATCACTATGATGATGAAAGAGGAAACCGATCCCGAGAAAAAGAAGAAACTGCAAACCATCAACGAAGCCTCCGATATCCTCACACAACTCATCAGCGATATCCTCGATCTGAGCAAGATCGAAAGCGGAAACATGGAGCTCAACTTCACCGAATTCGATCCCAAACAGCTCTTTTTTTCCGTCGCGGAACTCTATCAAAACCGGGCCGCCGAGAAATACATCGACCTTCGCATCGAGTTCTGTGCCGACGGAGAACCTGTCGAACTGCTCCGCTCCGACCCCATGCGCATCCGACAGGTCCTCAACAACCTCCTCTCCAACGCGATCAAATTTACTCATGTCCAGGGACGCATCGTCGTCTCGGGCTGTTACAAGGACGGCTGGCTGACTTTTGCCGTGGAGGACAATGGTATCGGCATGACACCTGCCGATCAGGAGCGGGTCTTCAAGCCGTTCCAACAGGCCGCCCGCCGCGACGGAAACATCCAGGGCACGGGATTGGGCCTCGCCATCAGCCGGGAGATCGCCGAACGCCTCCAGGGCAAGCTGGAGGTCCGCAGCGCTCCCGGTATGGGGAGTACCTTCACCTTCAGCATCCCCGCCAAAAAAGTCCACAGGAACGGACCGCCCAAAACCGTGGAACTGCGCAAGCTTCCCGAGAAAATCGACGCCCATGTGCTCGTGGTGGAGGATGTCCGGGCCAACCAGATGTTCATCACCATGATTCTCGATCGCTACGGAATGAGTTACGACCTCGCCAACGATGGTGTCGAAGCGGTGGAGATGTTTCGGAAACACTCCTACGATCTGATTCTGATGGATGAAAACATGCCTCGGATGACGGGAATCGAAGCCACCGGAGAAATCCGCAAAATCGAAAAGGAAGAGAACCGCGAATCCAGTGTTCCCATCATCGCCCTGACCGCCAACGCTGTCGCGGGAGATCGGGAACGGCTCATCGCTTCCGGCATGAACGAATACATCAGCAAACCCGTCAATCCCGACGTTCTCGTCCGAGCCATCGCCACCCTGCTGAATCGCTGGTGATCAAAGATCCCGGGAGAGGGGTGTCCGGAACCTTTTCCGCCGAATCGGGCGCAGGATGCCGAATTCGTTCGTCGCCCGTTTCAACCACCGGACTCCGAAGAGCGGGAAGTCCCGTAGCCGTGACGATTCTCCTTCAAAGCGAAAAAGCCGCAGCCTTTCCTCGTTCCTCCGATTCCTCTTCCGAAACGATCTCTTCATTGAGAGACTCGGCCGCGATGAAGAGACTCTTAGGCAATCCGGGCGCAACAGTGCATGTAATCCCAACCGAGAGAGTGAGTCGAAGCTCTCATCCTTTTTGCAGGAGCTCCAACATAGCCTCTTCTTCCATCGCCCGGGCGAAATACCATCCCTGGATCGTGACGGGTCCCTGGCGTTCGATCGCCCGGAGCTCTCCCTCTTCTTCCACTCCCTCAGCGACGATCGACAACCCCAGGGCTTCGGCGGTCTGCGTCATCGCCCGGTAGAGGGTGGCGACCTTGGGATCTGTGTCGAGGTTTCGGACGAACTCCCGATCGATTTTGACCGTATCCACCGGCAGTTCGATCAATGTCCGCAGGGAGGTAAATCCCGTCCCGTAGTCGTCGATCTCGATACCGACTCCCAGGGCGCGGATCCGTTCCAGAATCTCTTTCATCACTTCCATATTCTGGGAGAAGGCGTTTTCGGTGATCTCGAAATGAAGCGGGCGGCTTCCCAGACCATAATGTGTCAGAAAAAACTCCAGATTTTCCATGAAATCCCGATGGAACATTGTCGAAGGCGATAGGTTGATCGAGAGAGAGAAATCCTTTCTCCCTATCGCTTCGAGCTTTTCAAACGTCTTGGATGCCTGGGTCATCGCTTTCATGGTAAGAAAGCGGATCATGCCGCTCTGTTCGGAAAGCGGCAGAAAAAGATCGGGAGAGAGAATCCCCAATTCGGGATGATGCCAGCGTACCAGCATCTCCGCTCCGCTGAAGCGACCCTCTTTCAGGGAAAATTGCGGTTGGTAGAGGAAATGGATCTCTTCCCGCTCCATCGCCTGGGGAAGTTCCCGGCGCAGCCGTTCCAAACAATCGATACGGGTATCGGGACGAAGGCGCTGATAAAACATGTACCGGTTCCAACCGCTATAGCGGGCCTCCCGCATCGACTTGTCCGCCAGACGCACCAGCTCCGCCGGCTGATCGCTGTCGAAGGGGTAGAGAGCGATTCCCACGGCGAGATTGAGATAGAAGAGTTCGCCTTCGACCGCCAGGGGTTCGGCATTATGATGGATCAAAAGATGGGCCAGTTCCTCCGCCTCCTGGACCCGCTCGATTCCCGGTCGGACGAAAACGAACTTGTCGCTCCCCAGATAGGCGATCCGGTCTCCGGGTTCCTTGAGAGACTCCAGTCGACGGGCCAGTTCCCGAAGCACCCGTTCTTCCCGGGTCCCTTTCGTACTGCGGTCGGACCGATAGATATCGTCGAATGCGATAAAGAAAAGCGCCCCGTTCTTTTCGGTCCGCTCCTCCATCTCCTCCAGAAACGCGCTGAAGTGGGGAAGCCCGGTCATCCGGTCCCGTCGGCTCCGTTCGATCTGCGCTTCCCACCACTCGTTCCGGGGACGGCGACGATCGAGAAAAAGAAGAACATTCCCCTCCTCCGTTTTTCTGCATTCGAACCAGAGATCCCGATTTTCGATCTTGCCCGAACACTCTTTTCCCTCTTCCGGGCAGACCGGGAGAATCCCCTCCGCATCCAGAGCTTCTCCCAGTGTCTCCGCCTCGCCATACTGTTCACGAAATACGCCGTTGCACGCCAAAAGACGTCCACGGGGATCCACCAACGCAACCGCCGTATCGATCCGTTCGAGAATGGCTCCGTCGATCATTGTCTACCGATCAGCGCAGAAGTATTCTCAGATTCTCTTTATAGACGGAAGGCAGAATCGGTTTTTTGAAATAGGCGTCGAAGCTCCCCCGTTCCTCCTCGAAACGCTCGGGATAGATGGTGAGCGCCGCCACCCGGGTCTCCTTGCCGCTCGCCTGGATCGCCTTGGCGATCTCGCTACCGGAGCCGTCGGGGAGATTCATATCCACAATGGCCACATCGTACTCGCGACCTTCCAGCAGTTGTTTCGCCTCGTTGACCGTATTGGCTTTATCGATATGGATCCGATAGTTCAACTCTTTTTCCAAAGACTCGATCACTTTTTCCTCGAACTCCAGAATGAATTCAATGTCATCAACCAACAAGATACTTTTCTCCATCTTTTCACTCCCAATTCAAATAGTGATATTATTTTATCTCACTCTGTATCATATATAGCTGTACATTCTGTAAAATCGGTTCGACGGGGACCGCCCCTGTGCTATAATCGTCTCAACAGAAACGAAGGGAAGCAGAACTCTATGAACCTGGGTGTCAATATCGACCACATCGCCGTCCTGCGGGAAGCCCGCCAAATCAACGATCCCGACCCGCTCCAGGCCCTGGGAATCTGCCAGCGGGCCGGAGCCGACCAGATCACGATCCATTTGCGGGAGGACCGCCGTCATATTCACGACGAGGACGCCGCAGCCATCATCCGCCACTCTCCTCTCCCCGTCAATCTCGAATGTGCCCTCGCTCCCGACATCCTAGATTTCGTCTGTACCCACCGTCCCCGGCGTGCCACCCTGGTCCCGGAAAAGCGCGAAGAGGTGACTACCGAGGGAGGCCTGGCCGTTACCGGCGACACTGCACGGCTCCGGGAAGCGATCCGAAGACTCCACGATGCGGAGGTGGAAGTCTCCCTCTTCATCGACCCCCATCCCGATGCTCTCCTGGCCGCCAAAGAACTGGGAGTGGAATGGGTGGAATTCCATACCGGGCGCTACGCCAACCTTTTCGCCATGCTCCATTCCAACCTCCCCCGGACCCACCACAGCATCCCGGAACTGGATCTTCCCCGCCATGATCTCGATCGGCTCCTGAGCGAAGAGCTGGAGAACCTGGCCCATCAGTGCCTCCATGCCGCCGGACTCCATCTCCACGTCGCCGCCGGCCACGGCCTCAACTATCAGAACGTCCGTCCCGTCGCGATCATCGGGGAGATCGAAGAGCTCAACATCGGCCAGAGCATCATTGCCCGTTCCGTCTTTACCGGCCTGGAGGCGGCCATCCGGGAGATGCGGGAACGGATCGGATAAGCCGGTGGCACGGAAACGCGTCGCAATTTCCGTCGGAGATCTCCACGGTATCGGCATCGAACTGGCCCTCCGGCATCATCGGGAGGTACGGACAATCGTCGAACCCCTCTACCTCATCGACCGGGAGATGCTGGAACGGGCGGCCGAACTGTTGAAGCTTCCGATCCCCGAAGAGTTTTCCATCCTCGCTCCGGGGGCCGCCCCGTTTTCTCTCCGTCCAGGTACCGTCGACGCCGCGGCGGGCGCCTACAGCTATGCCTCCTTCAAAGCCGCAGTCGACCTCTGCGTCGAAGGCCACGCCGACGCCCTCTGCACCCTCCCGATCCACAAACAGGCATGGGAGCTCGCCGGCATTCCCTACAAGGGGCACACCGACGCCCTGCGGGACTTGTTCGGCCGGGAGGCGATCATGATGCTGGGCTGCCCGGAGATGTATGTGGGGCTCTATACCGAACACATCCCTCTCCGAGAGGTCCCTGGCGCCCTGGAGACCCATCGCCTGACCCGCTTTCTCCTGGACTTTCATCGTGAGAGCGGGGCAGACTCCATCGCCGTCCTGGGCCTCAACCCCCATGCCGGAGACGGCGGCGTCCTGGGAGACGAAGAGAGCCTCGTCATCCGGGCCATCGAAGACGCCAACCGAACCCTCCGACACCCACACCCGACACCGGTTTTCACCGGCCCGCTCGTCCCCGACACCGCGTTCACTCCCGCCATGCGCCGCCGCTTCACCCATTACGTCGCCCTCTACCACGACCAGGGGCTCATCCCCCTCAAAGCCCTCTATTTCGACGAAAGCATCAACGTCTCGCTCAATCTTCCCATTTTGCGCACCAGCGTCGACCACGGTACCGCGTTCGATATCGCCTACCGTGGACGGGAGCCCAACCCCCGAAGCTATCTCAACGCCCTACACTATATCCGGGAGCATACCCCTCCGGAGCTTTGTTCCCGTTAACCTTTTTAAGAGAGAATTGACTAAAATATTACACTTCATTCAGAGGATCCCATGCAAAAAATGTTTCAAAAAAACCCGAAAGTGATTGCGGCCGGTTTCATCGCCACACTGGGCGGTGCCCTGCTCCTGGGGACTCCCATGCTGGAAGCCAAAGAGAATGCCGCGAAGTCCCAGGAGAGCAAACTCGAGGCGTACATCAAGTTCACCAAGATTCTCAACCTCATCGAGAGCCAGTATGTCGACGAGGTCAACACCTCCGACCTGATCAACAAAGCCCTCAAGGGGCTGATGCAGAACCTCGACGCCCACTCCGCCTTTATGGAAGCCAAAGACTTCAAAGATCTCAACATCCAGACCAAAGGAGAGTTCGGAGGCCTGGGGATCGTCGTGGGAATGCGCAACGGCGCCCTGACGGTCATCGCCCCCATCGACGACACCCCCGCCCAGCGGGCCGGGGTCAAGGCCGGGGACATCATCCTCAAGATCGATGACAAAGCGACCCTGGGAATGAGCATCGACGAGGCGGTGAGCCTCATGCGGGGCAAGCCCAAAACTCCCATTACCCTCACCCTGGTCCGCAAGGGGGAGACCAAGCCGATCAAAGTCAAGATCATTCGCGACATCATCAAGATCCAGTCGGTCAAACCCAAGATCCTCTATCTGGACAAGCAGAAAAAGGAGGAGATCCTCTACCTTCAGATCACCTCCTTCGACGCGAAGGTGGTCAAGGAGGTCCGAAAAGCTCTCCAGAAACATCCCAGGGCCAAAGGGCTCATCATCGACCTGCGCAACAACCCCGGCGGACTTCTCGATCAGGCGGTGGGACTGCTGGATCTCTTCATCGATAAAGGAACGCTTGTCAGCCAAAAGGGACGGAACAAAGAAGAGAACCAGATCTTCAAAGCCCATAAAAAAGGGACCAACACACGCATTCCCATCGTCGTCCTGGTCAACGGCGGCAGCGCCAGTGCCAGCGAGATCGTCAGCGGCGCCCTCCAGGACGATCGCCGGGCCGTCATCATCGGGGAGAAGACCTTCGGCAAGGGGAGCGTCCAGGTGGTCGTCCCCGTCGGCAAGGAAGAGGGGGTCAAACTCACCGTCGCCCGCTACTACCTTCCCAGCGGACGGACCATCCAGAACAAGGGAGTCACTCCCGACATCATCGTCCATCCCGGCAAAGTCACCCTGGAGGACAACGACACCCTGATGATCAAAGAGAAGGATCTCAAAAAGCACCTGGAAGCCGAACTCCAGAAGCTCGAAAAGAAGAAGGGGGAGAACAACGCGACCGCCTCCGGCGACAAGAACGCCGACGCCAAGGGCAAACAGGCGAAAGGAATACTCACGGAAAAGACCATCAACGACGATCTCCAGCTCAAGACCGCCATCGACGTTCTCAAAGCCCTGATCCTCACCAGCGAAAGGAAGCGGTAAGATGCCCGTCAAGACCAAACTCCTCTACGAAGGCAAAGCCAAAAAGATCTGGGAAACCGACGATCCCGACCTCCTCATCAGCGAATTCAAGGACTCCCTCACCGCCTTCAACGGCGAAAAGAAGTCCGAGGAGGCCGGCAAAGGCGCCCTCAACAACAAAATCTCCACCGAGCTCTTCAGATACCTGGAGTCCAAAGGGGTCCCCACCCACTTCGTGGAGATGATCGACGATAAACACATGCTCCACAAGCGGGCCGAAGTGATCCTCATCGAGGTGATCGTCCGCAACATCGCCACCGGGAGCCTCAGCCGAAATCTCGGCATCGAGGACGGCAAGGTGCTCCCCTTCACCCTCGTGGAGTTCGACTACAAAAACGACGAGCTCGGCGACCCCAAGCTCAACGACCAGCACTGCCTGATCCTGGGACTGGTCAAGGAACCCGCCGAACTGGACTACATCCGCTACATGGCCCGCAAGATCAACCGCTTCCTCAGCGAGTTCTACGCCGAGCTGGGGCTGAAACTGGTGGACTTCAAGCTGGAGTTCGGCCGGGACAAGAACGACAACATCATCCTCATCGACGAGCTCAGCCCCGACAACTTCCGCCTCTGGGACGCCGAGACCAACGAAAAGATGGACAAGGACCGTTTCCGCCAGGGCCTGGGCGGCCTGCTGGAAGCCTACCAGGAAGTCCTCGACCGAATCCAAAAGAAATAAGGAGACCCCATCATGAAAGCCATCGTCAACGTCTATCTCAAAGAAGGCGTCCTGGATCCCCAGGGCAAAGCGGTCCACCACGCCCTCGGATCTCTCGGCTTCGACAACGTCACCGACGTCCGCATCGGCAAGCAGATCGTCCTGCAGCTCGACGAGACCGACAAAGAGAAAGCGATGAAGGAGCTCACCGAGATGGCCGAGACCCTCCTCGCCAACACTGTCATCGAAGACTACGAGATCGAGATCGCCGAATGAAAACGCTCAAGGTCTCCATCCTGCAGTTTCCCGGCACCAACTGCGACTTCGACACGGTCTACGCCTTCCGGCGCCTGGGCCACGAGACCACCCTGGTCTGGCACAAGGAGGAGCGCCTCCCCGAAGCGACCGACCTGGTGGTGGTCCCCGGCGGCTTCAGCTACGGCGACTACCTCCGCTCCGGCTCCATCGCCCGCTTCTCCCCCGTCATGAAAGCGGTCCAGGCCTACGCCGGCGAAGGTGGAAAGGTCCTGGGAATCTGCAACGGCTTCCAGATCCTCACCGAGGCCCACCTCCTCCCCGGCGCCCTCAAGCGCAACGAAAACCTCCACTTCATCTCCCGCTTCCAGCACCTCAAAGTCCTGGAGACCGACAACGCTTTCCTCAACCGCTGCGAACGGGGCGAGGTGCTCAACATCCCCATCGCCCATGCCGACGGCAACTACTACATCGACGACGAGAGCCTCGACGATATGGAGAAAAACGGCCAGATCCTTCTGCGATACTGCGACGAAAAGGGCGAGCCGATGGTGGTCAACGGCTCCGTGCGCCAGATCGCCGGCATCTGCAACCGAGACAAAAACGTCTTCGGCCTCATGCCCCACCCCGAGCGGGCCATGGAGAGCATCCTGGGCTCGGTAGACGGACAGCGGATGCTCGAGGGCTTCGCCCACGCATGAGACGCTCCCTTTCGGGCCTCTTCCTCTTTTTCATCGCCTTCACGGCGATGCTGGCGGCACAGACGGAATACCGCTACAGCTACGTTCCCAAACAGCTCTACGTCAAACAGGTCTTTCCCGTCACCGTCCTGGCCGTCGACGCCGACCCGGCCAATCCCCCCACCTTCCGCTTCGATCCCCGAAGTCGCGTCCAACCTCTCGAAAAACGCCCTCTCAAAGTCGGCAACGGCAAAGATCTCTTCTACACCTTCTATTTCAAGGCGGGAGAGGAGGATGTACATCTTCCCGATCTGTACATTCAGGAGATGAATCAGACCCTGGAGCTCCCCGGTACGATCATCCCGGTCCGAACCCTTCAGGCCCCTCCCGAAGATCGTTTCTGCGGAGTCATCGCTTCCGATTTCAAAGTCCGCAACTCCCAGGTCTCCACCTTCGACGAAACAAACAACCTCGTCTACCTGAGTATCGAGGCCCACGAGGCCAACCTGGAGGACATGGCGATCCCCGGCGTAGTCGAGGGCGGCGTGGAGAAGTTTCGACGTCGGGGGGCCCTGTCCACGGGGGAATATTACTTCGTCCTCCCCGCCAATGTCGAGCAGATCACCTTCAGTTATTACAATGCCATCAAACGCCAATTCGTCCCCGTCACCGTCTCGACCAGCTACGAACACAAAGAGGTGGCTGCCCAGGTGGATCTCAACCCAAAAGACAGCGGCTTCACCAAGCTCAAAAAATACACCTTCGCCGCCCTGAGCATCTTTTTCCTCGTGATGTTCCTCTTTTATCGGGACTACTTCTACCTGGTCCTTCTCACCCTGACCCTGGTGGTCCTGGTGACCTTTTTCATCCCCCTCAAAAAAGTTTGTGTCCGGCAGGGATCCCCTCTATACATTCTGCCCATAGCCCATTCCACCGTCGGCACCCGGATCGAAGCCAAAAGCCGTCTGCCCGTACTCTACGAGTACAAAGATTATCTCAAAGTCGAATACCACCACGGAATCACAGGATGGATCAAACATGAAGACCTTTGCCAAGATTAGATTCTATTGGGGAGCCTTCGTCATCTCCACCGTCGTCGCCTTGGGGATGATCCCCCTCATCCACCTCTTTCCCAAGTACAAGGGAACCATCATGCACAAGCTCAACCGCGTGATTCTCTTCCTCATCGGGGCGAAGATCGTCACCGAAGGAACACGGGACCCGGAAGCGGAGCTCTTTTTGATGAACCACCAAGGAATCATCGACATCATCACCATGGAAGCGGTGGAAAACGTCCACTGGCGCTGGGTCGCCAAGAAGGAGCTCTTTGATACCCCCTGGTTCGGCCATCTCCTCAAGGGAGGCGACATGATCAGCGTCGACCGGGAGAACAAGGCGGGCCTCGTCAAACTCTTCAAGGACGCCCGGGAGACCCTGGAGAAGAAGGGGCGCGCCATCGCCATCTTCCCCGAAGGGACCCGTGCCTCGGACCAGAAACTCCTCCCCTTCAAGCCCGGCCCTCGCTTCATCGCCCAGAAGCTCAAGATGAAGGTCCAGCCCGTGGTCATCGTCGGAAGCAAATGGGTTCTCAACGAACACAACCGCACCGCCCACAACGGCACCGTCAAGGTGATCTATCTTCCCACCGTCGACGTGAGCACCGCCGGCAAGGATTGGTACGAAAAGATCGCCGAGACGATGCAGGCGGAGATCGACCGCCAGGAGCGGGAATACGGCCTCCACCGTTGACCCCCTGCGCTCTCCTTGTACTCCACGATTTTCGAATCCCGGCTTTCGCTGTACCGCATATCGATACGTTAACCCAAAAGTCGAGAAACAGTATCCGAAATCAAAGTTCAAGGGACAATGGATTTTCACTGACTATTATTAGGAAAATCATCCCGCTCAATCGGCTCAAAGCTTCCATGCTGTAAGGTTTTCGACCTCACACATGCGATACAAAATGGAAAGGAAAACCATGAAGATACGGGTCTATTATGAGGACACACGCTACCGTCAATAACGCGAAAAAGCCCCTATTTTACGGGCTTTGTTCATTCACCCTTCCCTTGAAAAATCAATGTTAAGCGCAAAAATGGGCACAGTTATGGGCACACTCAAATAGGATGATAATCTAAAGAAAAGATAGGTATAATAATACTCAAAAGTATTACAATATGACATATTTCAAGCGGTATACCTGAAATGAATGTATTATTGCATTTAATAAGGAAAACAGGTAGCGTGGATACTTTAAATGAGAAAAGGAAATAGGCACAAGTAGACATGGTAGTCCAACTAACCAAAAACACAATTGTAAAAAAAGAGATTTACTCACTCTCACATAGTCCCATAAATACATCCCATGGATCTATCTTTACAAAAAAAGCTGTAGTCGAATACATACTTGACCTGATTGAATATACACATAAAAAAAATCTTTACGAATTTCGGATACTTGAGCCAGCTTTCGGGGGTGGAGAATTTTTAATTGAGATAATTAATAGATTAATATATTCTTGCAAATATCACGGTCTTAAACCGACTGTAAATTTACTTAAAGATGCAATTGTTGGTGTGGAAGTTCATCGTGACACATATCTAAAAACAAGAGAAAAAATAAAAAACTCGCTTCTTGATTTTGGTTTTTCTAAAATTGAAATCAATACTCTATTGGATTCCTGGCTAATAAACGATGATTATCTATTAACAAGATTCAAAAAAAAGTTTGATTATGTTGTAGGAAATCCTCCATATGTACGACAAGAGGAAATTTCTAAAGTTCTTTGGAATGAATACAAAAAGAACTTTCTAACAATTTATGATCGTGCAGATTTATATGTTCCATTTATTGAACACTCTCTTAAGCAGTTAAGAGAAAAAGGTACTCTAGGGTTTATATGCTCAGATAGATGGGTAAAAAACAAATATGGGAAAAAACTCCGATTATTTATAACAAGCCATTTTAATTTGGAGTGTTATATAGATATGAATGGTATTGATGCATTTGAATCTGATGTATCTGCCTATCCAGCAATTACAATAATCAAGCGTTCCTTTAAAAAACCAACAAAAGTCATAAAACTTTCTCATACAAAAAGTTCGACCAGTAAAAACAGATTAGGATTTGAAGAAACTATTAACGAAGTCTATATGAATACAAGTGAGGATCCTTGGCTTTTAGATAATTTTCAACAACTTAAACTTTTAAGAAAGCTTGAAGATACCTATCAAACGCTAGAAGAAAGTGGATGCAAAGTTGGTATAGGTGTAGCAACTGGGGCAGACAAGATTTACATCAAAAAGTGTTCAGAGTTGCTAATTGAGCAAGACAGAAAACTTCCAATCATACTATCTAAAGACATTAATAAGGGTGATATTTTTTGGAGCGGACACTGTATAGCCAACCCATTTGACGAAAACGGCAATCTTATAAACTTAAATAATTTCCCGCTGTTACACGAGTACTTTAATAAACACTTCGAAGTACTATCTTCTAGGCATTGTGCAAAAAAGAATCAAAAAAAATGGTATCGTACAATTGACAAGATCCATACCAGCCTTTTAAAACAAAAAAAACTTTTAGTTCCTGATATATCTAGAGAGTTCAATATCGCCTATGATGAAGGAAAATATTATCCTCATCATAATTTATACTATATCACATCAAACTCTTGGGACTTGAAGGCATTAAAGACTTTACTTTTGTCAAAGATTACTTATCTTTTTATTAGTCATTATTCTACAAAAATGCGTGGTGGATATTTAAGATTTCAAGCACAATATATAAGAAGAATTCGTATACCAAAATGGGAACATATTGATAAGCAGCTACAAAAAGATTTGATTTTAGCATCAGACTCAAAAGATATGGAAACGATCAACTCCCTAGCCTATCATGCCTATGGGCTAAATAGGGATGAAATAAAGATAATTGAAACAATGGAGTTACATAATGCTAAACTTAAGTAATTACGAAGAAAAAGTAAAGAATGCTATTAAATACTTTTGGCAGTCAAGAGAAAATGCAAAAATAAAGCAAAAAGCTTCTGGTAAAAAAGACCAAGGTGAACGATCTAGCGTTACTGCTGGAAAAAATATGGATGGTTTTTTAGATTTATTAGAAGATATAGTTCAATCAAATGGTTTAAAAGATGCGACCATTTACAGGTCAGGAAGATCCGATCTAACTTTGCCTGGATTTTTTAGACCTACTAAAATGTGGGATTTCTTAGTTATTTACCAAGGAGAGTTGGTTGCAGCAATTGAACTTAAGAGCCAAGTCGGTCCATCTTTTGGAAATAACTTTAACAATAGAACAGAAGAGGCTATTGGAACTGCATTAGATCTTTGGACAGCTTATAGAGAAAATGCATTCGGAGATCAGCCCCGTCCTTTTGTTGGCTGGCTTATGTTGATTGAAGACCATGAAAAATCAAGAAATCCGGTCAAGGATACATCTCCCCATTATCCAATATTTATTGATTTTCAAGATGCTTCGTATCAAAAAAGGTATGACCTCCTCTGTAAAAAACTTGTCCAGGAACAATTATATACTACTGCATCAATAATAGCTTCACCAAAATCTGCAATTGACACAGGTGATTATATAGAGCTTTCGGAAATGACAAGCCTTAAAACTTTTATTGTTAGCTTTGCAGGACATATAGCTAGTGTTTCAGCAAGGCATTAAAAATATTATTATAGAAACTTAGGTCTACTCATAGAGTATTTTAAAAGGCCAATTTAAAATGACTTTTGCAAAATTTTCATTTTCGAAAGAAATATGGATTATATAAATTAGTTATTTACCTATATATTTTTTAATCGAATTTAATAGCTCGTTATTATTTTGGGGTTTATCTTTTACTGTTGAGTGAAATATAATAAACAAATCGAGACACTTTTGGCAATCTTCCTTATTAACTTCCCTATATCCTCCATGAGCTATCTTGTTTCTTATTTCATATAACTCTGAGAATAGTTTCTCTATAATTAATATGGATGGATGGTCTTCATTTTCTGGAGATGGTTGAATATTTAATAAGTGCTTCAGCAATAGTTTCATTTTACTTTTCAGTTCCATTTTTTTTAGATTGATTTCTTTGTAGAAGTCACTTTCGTGCTTTTCAGCTAATAATGTAATAAAATTTTCAAATGCTGTAAACAGAAGTAAGAATGACAAATCAAATTGTTTTTTTTCAATGATATGAATGGCCTGTATCAAAAGTTTACCCCAATAAGGAGATTCTCTTTTTAATGCCAACACATCAATAGCGATTAAAAAAGAATTAAAATCTATTACAAATAGTTCTTCCATACCACCTTGAAAATCAAATA
The DNA here is from genome assembly GCA_964525335.1 of uncultured Nitratifractor sp. Lineage (GTDB taxonomy): Bacteria > Campylobacterota > Campylobacteria > Campylobacterales > Sulfurovaceae > Nitratifractor. The sequence goes on from CAZGGT010000187.1 coordinate 18,109, forward strand.
ATAAATTAATTTCTTTTTTATAGTTATCATGCTCTGCTTTTTCAAGTACTATTTTACAATCATTTATAGAGTTATCAAGCAACTCCGATCCACCTGCTTTTTTCTTGTATTTTAGAAACTCACTATAATTATCAAAAGTATTTTTTTCAATATTTATTCCATATTCTATATCCCTTATTTTGAATATTTCTTTCTGAAAACTTATTACTGAAGTAGCTGATGCTCTTGACTCTCTTCTATCAAAAGTATGATTGGTTTCTAATGTTAAACTTTCAACAATTCCACTTTCCTCGACAATATCATTTTCCAGTAAAAAATTATCAAGAAAGTCTTGATTATTTCTATAATGCTCAAATCTTTTCCAAAACTTCATTTAACTCTGCCTGTATTAGATAACCATAATATACATTATCTCATTTAATTCTTAAAACAATTCATGAGATATAAAGGCCATATATGTTACAATGTAACAGTTAATCGAAGGAAGCTTGATGGAGCGAACGAACAAATGGCGGATACGCGACGAAGAAGAGTACGACATCGCCCTGGCATATCTTCGCCGAAGCTTCGATAAAAGCCCATCTTTTTGGCAAAACTCCCCTCATAAAGACCAAGCCCGCAAAGCCTTACAACAGTTCGATGACACGCTGCCGGTAGATGAAATATACTTTGAGCGGCTCAATGCGTGGATATCCGAGTATCTGGACGAGGAGCAACTCAAAAAGCTGCGCGTCGCAATGCGGGTGGGAAAATCACGCAATCGGCATAAACGCACGCAGGTTACTTTGGACAAAGAGGTACACGAGCGGCTTTCGGCTCAAGCCAAGGCTTTGGGGCTGAATCTATCGCAAACAGTTAGTTTGCTTTTGGATCAATTTCAACACAAGGAGCGGTAGTGGCAACACCAATGGAATACGCCACGCTAAAATGTAAGAGAGCTTTACAGCTCTGCAATGGCGGCACTCACACGGCTGGAGATGCAACCGGGCATCGATGCGCAATTTAAAGAAGCTGAAAACAACTTTGTCCAAGTGTGGCTGGGCGAGGTCAAACGAAAGGAGCTTGAGGCTATCGACTATGAAGCTGCCGCACAAAAGATGAAAGATGCGGCAAAACCTTGGAGCTCTTTGGCAAAGGAACTTATGAAAAGGAAAGCTGACCACGGATGAACTCGTCAAAGAGATCATACAACGCTATCAAAAAGAGTGGGGTGTGGTATAATCTTTGAATTGTATATGACTACAAAACTGTGAACCTCACGCCCATTTGCCCAGGGCGTTTTGGTTGCGCTTGATCATCTCCTCGATCTTCTTGTTCCGTTCTTCTTTGGAAATATCATCTTCCGGATTTTTCGGTTCTTGCATACGGGTGGATTCACTCTCCGGAGATTCTTTATCCGGGATGGCCGCATTGGAAGATTGAGTGGCCAACTTGGATCCGGATGTTCTTTTTGG
>CAZGGT010000188.1:0-1923 GCA_964525335.1 uncultured Nitratifractor sp.
GAACGAGAGCTGCTGGAGCTGACGGAGGATCCGGGGTTTGAACCCGCACCCATCGACGAAACGAGGAAAGCGATGCTCGAAACGGCTGCGGAGGAACAGACGGAGAGGATGGAGCGGAAAAAACAGATTTCGCTCAAGGTAAGAGAGAGCGATCTCCTTCGGATCAAGCAGAAGGCCAAGGAGGTGAGCATCCCCTACCAGAACATCATTCAGGCCTTGCTGCACAAGTATGCCAAAGGGGAGATCAAACTGGAGATTTAATTCTCATGATCCGGATAAAGATGTGGTGAAAAAAACGAGACCGGGGTGTTGAATATATTGTTAATTCATAATATAATTGACAATAGATTTTACTCGAGGAGTTGCTAATGGCCCAATACAAAAGTGTCAAACCCGCCACTTTTACCCTGCCGATCGGTCTGCTGGAGGATCTGGACGCTCTCTCCAAGGAGCTAGGGAAGAAAAAGACCGCCATCGTCGCCGAAGCTCTGGAGATGTATATGGACTATCAGGATCTTCAGCTGGCGGTGAAGCGGTTGGAAGATCCCGCCGAAGAGAGACTCAGCCATGAAGAGTTCGTCAAGGCGATAGGGCTTGAGTGATGTACCTGCTGGAGTACACCCGATCTGCCGTCAAGGATTTCAAGCGGATCACTCCGCCGGACAAGAAGTTCATCGTCGATTCCCTGTTGCTTTTCGCCGAACATTTCAGCGGTGAGTATGAGCGGGAGCTGATGAGGACGGGAAAGATCAAAAAGCTCAAAGGGACTATCGAACCGATCTACCGGCTCCGGCTGAGGAGTTACCGGGTGATCTACAAAAAAGAGGAAGATCGTCTGGTGATCCTGGTGTTGAGCGTGACGACCCGTGAAGGGGCGTATCGATGACACAAATCTGAAAGGTCGATATGACGTGGAAAGAAGCAATTGTCAAGGTCCTGGAAGAGGCGAACGAACCGCTTCATTATCGTGAGATTACGGAGGAGATTTTATCAAGGGGCATGAAAAAAAGCGTGGGGGCGACTCCTTCCGCCACCGTCAATGCATTGATAACTTCTTCATTGAAAAATGAGAAGGAAAAGAGTCGGTTTGTTCGTGTTTCCAAAGGGGTTTTCTCGCTGAAAGAGAAACTAAATAGTGAATATTTCGGGTCGAGTAAAACTGATTCTCAGGACTTGGATGAAGATGAAAGTGAGATTATTCAGGCATTCGGTATGTTTTGGAAACGGAGCGATGTTTTGTGGCGTCGTACACCAAAATTGCTTGGGATAGAGAGTCTAGGTGCCGATCCGGTAGACTTTTCCGAACAAAGAGGAATTTATCTTCTTTACGATGGGAGAGAAGTCGTTTATGTAGGTAGGTCTACAGATAGACCTTTGGGACGTAGACTATATGAGCATACGATCGATCGACTTTCTGGTCGATGGGATCGGTTTTCCTGGTTCGGCTTTCGTCCGGTTTCTGAAACAGGTCTACTAGGAGAAATACGGGAGATGTACAATTCCGAGTTGATCATTTCCATGTTGGAAGCGGTACTGATCGAAGCGATTGAACCTCGACAAAACCGACGGCGTGGTGATGATCTGGAAGGAGTCGAATATCTCCAGGCAAGAGATCCCGAAATTGAAAAAAAACGATTAAAAACTATGATAGACAAATTATGAGTCATCAAAACTGAATAAATTTGAGGAAGAAACATGACCAAAACCATCACCCTGGCGCAGGGAAACGGAGGAGAGGAGAACCGGGCGCTGATCTCGGAGCTCTTTTTTCGGCACCTGAAAAACGAGACGCTGGAGCGGGCCGAAGACGCGGCGCTTGTCGAATTGGGCATTGAAGGGGAGGGGAGGGTCGCGTTCACGACCGACAGCTTTACCGTCACTCCCCTCTTTTTTCCCGGCGGGGATATCGGCAAGCTGGCGGTC
>CAZGGT010000189.1:0-2437 GCA_964525335.1 uncultured Nitratifractor sp.
TTGGGGAAGGGAGGCTACAAATAGTAGCTGACCGCCCCCATCCCGCAAAGATGCGGTGAAGCGGGACGAAAGATCAGTTCTCGTCCTGGTTGACGATTTTGTTGGCCTGAATCCAGGGCATCATCTCCCGAAGCCGCCGTCCGGTCACCTCGATGGGGTGGTTCTTCATGTTGTTGCGCTCGGCGGTCATGCGGGGATAGCCAGCCATTCCTTCGAGGATGAAGTCTTTGGCGAATTTGCCGTTCTGGATCTCTTTGAGGATCTCCTTCATCGCCTTGCGGCTCTCCTCGTTGATGACCCGGGGGCCGCTGACCATGTCGCCGTACTCGGCGGTGTTGGAGATGGAGTAGCGCATGTCGGCGATGCCCCCCTCGAACATCAGGTCGACGATGAGTTTGAGCTCGTGGAGGCACTCGAAGTAGGCCATCTCCTCGGGGTAACCCGCCTCGGTCAGGGTCTCGAAGCCCGCCTGGACCAGGGCGGTGACGCCGCCGCAGAGAACCGCCTGCTCACCGAAAAGATCGGTCTCGGTCTCGTCCTTGAAGGTGGTCTCGATGATCCCGGTGCGGCCGCCGCCGATGGCGGAGGCGTAGGAGAGAGCCAGCTCTTTGGTGTTGCCGCTGGGGTCCTGGGCCACGGCGATGAGATCGGGGATTCCTCCGCCTTTGACGAACTCGCTGCGGACGGTGTGGCCGGGCGCTTTGGGGGCGACCATCATGACGTTGATGTCGGCGGCGGGCCGGATGCGTCCGTAGTGGATGTTGAAGCCGTGGCCGAAGGCGATGGTGGCGCCGCTCTTGAGGTTGGGGGCGATCTCGTTTTTGTAGACCTCCGCCTGGGTCTCGTCGGGCAGCAGGATCATCACCACGTCGGCCTTGGCGGTCGCTTCGGCGACGGGAAGGACCTCGAAGCCCTTGGCTTCGGCTTTCTTCCAGCTGTTTCCGCCGGGTTTGAGGCCGACGACGACGTTGACGCCGCTGTCCCGGAGGTTTTCGGCGTGGGCGTGGCCCTGGCTTCCGAAGCCGATCATGGCGACGGTTTTGCTCTTGATGAGATTGATATCGCAGTCTTTGTCGTAGTATACGTTGAGTGCCATCGTTGTTCCTTGCATCGTGATTTCGGGGGGATTATATCGAAGAATCGGTAAGAGGGAGGAGCGTTTCCGATGCGACGGAGGTCCCATTGGGTAAACGGGGAATATATTATAATGAGATCCCAACAATACAGAAAGCGGAAAAACGAACTGAAAAAAAGGAGAAGATCGATATGGAAAAATTCAAAACCTATTTTCTGATGACGGGCCTGACCCTGCTCTTTATCTGGTTCGGCGGCCTCATCGGAGGGAAGAGCGGGATGATCATCGCCTTCCTCATCGCCGCCGGGATGAACTTCTACGCCTACTACTACAGCGACAAGCAGGTCCTGGCCCACTACGACGCGGTGCCCGTGGACGAGCGGAGCGCCCCGGAACTCACCGCCATCGTCCGGCGCCTGACCCAGCGGGCGGGGCTGCCCATGCCCAGGCTCTACATCATCCCCGACCCGGTCCCCAACGCCTTCGCCACCGGCCGGGACTACGAGCACGCCGCCGTGGCGGTCACCGAAGGACTCCTGGACCTCCTGGACGAGAAGGAGATCGAAGGGGTCATCGCCCATGAGCTGAGCCACATCAAACACTACGACATGCTCATCGGCACCGTCGCCGCCACCATCGCCGGGGCGATCAGCATGCTGGCCAATTTCGGAATGTTGTTCGGGGGCGATCGGGACCGCAACCCCATCGTCACCCTCGCCCTGATGATCATCATGCCCCTGGCGGCCACGGTGATCCAGATGACCATCAGCCGCAGCCGGGAGTTCGAAGCCGACAAGGGCGCCGCCCTCATGACCGGCCACCCCGAGTGGCTCCAGAGCGCCCTGGCCAAGCTCGACAACTACGCCCGCCGAGGCGCCGTCATCCACGACGCCGACCCCTCCACCGCCCACATGTTCATCGTCAACCCCTTCGCCGGAGTCGGCAGCGCCCTGGGCAACCTCTTCCGCACCCACCCCACGACCGAAGAACGGATCGAGCGGCTGGAGGAGATCAAATATCAGCTGCGGAGCAGCTGATATGGTTATTGGTGTATTGGTGTATTGGTGTATTGGGAGTCGCGAGACTCAAGTAGCGAACGGTGGTGTTGCCACGCAACGCCTACCAAAACTTCTCACTTCTCACTTCTCACTTCTCACTATAAAAACTCTACCCACTACCCTCTACCCACTACCCACTCCGAAGGGGGACATCTAAATGTCCCCCTTCGGCATCCAACTCACCCGCGGCTTCCTCCCCTCCGACCTGGAACCCGAAGACCTACCAAAATATGAAGCCCTGGAGCGGCTGGGCGCCCTGGAGAGGGATGAGCGGGGGCTACTGAGGCTCCGCTCCCTCTATCGG
>CAZGGT010000190.1:0-9861 GCA_964525335.1 uncultured Nitratifractor sp.
CAGCAGCCGAAAGGGACGCAGATGGAAGAGCCGCTCGAAGCCCCCGGCATCCGCCCGCAGCACCTCCCCGCCCCATATCGTTCCATCCGTCCCGTAGCCCGTCCCGTCCCAGACGAAGGCCAGCACCTCTTCCCGGATCCCGTGCTCCGCCATCACCGCCAGCACATGAGCGAAATGATGCTGCACTCCCTCAATTCTTAATTCTTCATTCTTAACTCTTAATTCCCTCGTCCACTTCGTTGTTTCGTATTGAGGGTGGAGATCGTGGACGACGACCTCCGGCTCGAAGTCGTAGAAGCGGCGGAAGGTCGCCACCGTCCGGTCGAAATACTCCATCGCTTCGATGCTCCCCAGGTCCCCGATATGGGGCGAGAGGATCATCCGATCCCCCAGGGCCAGGGCGAGGGTGTTTTTCTGGTTGGCCCCCACGGCCAGGATCCGGGCGGGAGCCGGCGACTCCAGGGGGAGGGTCAGCGGGGTCAGCCCCCGGGCGAGGCGGAGCCACTGGGATCGCCCGCCCACCACCTGCACCACGCTGTCGTCGACGGCGTTGACGATCTCCCGGTCGTGGTCCAGCACCGCGTCGACCACCTCCCCCAGCCGCCGGCGCAGCTCCTCCCCCTCCCGGAGGATCGGTTCGTCGCTGAGATTGGCGCTGGTGGCCACCAGGGGGCGGCCGAAACGCGCCAGCAGGAGATGGTGCAGCGGGGTGTAGGGGAGCATGAGACCGAGGCGGTCGATGCCGGGAGCGACTTCGTCGCTCGGTGTGTTACGTATTGAGCGTTGAGTGTCGAGTTGTCTTTTCAGGAGGACGATGGGGCGTTCTCTGGACGTGAGGAGCGCCGCTTCCGTTTCGCCGATCTCCGCGAGCTCTTTGGCCCGTTCCAGCTCCGGAACCATCAGGGCGAAGGGTTTGGAGGGGCGGCGTTTGCGCTCCCGGAGCCGCTTTACCGCCGCGTCGTTTGCCGCGTCGCAGAGGAGATGGAATCCCCCCAGCCCCTTGACGGCGACGATCGCCCCCTCCTCCAGGAGCCGGATCGTCTCGTCGAGGATCCGCTCCGTCGCCTCCCGCCGTTCGTCGCCCGTCGCCGCTTTGGGGATCGCTTCCCGCCATGTGCCCTCCTCCCTGCGCCAGAGGCTCAGGGCCGGGCCGCACTCCCAGCAGCCGATGGGCTGGGCGTGGTAGCGGCGGTCGGCGGGATCCTCGTACTCCGCCCGACAGGCGTCGCACATTTCAAAAACCGCCATCGAGGTGTTGGGCCGGTCGTAGGGAACGGTGCGGGTGATGGTATAGCGCGGCCCGCAGTCGGTGCAGGTGATGAAAGGATATCCGAAGCGCCGGTCGGCGGGATCCTCCATCTCCCGCAGGCAGGCGTCGCAGACGGTGACGTCGGGGGAGACGGGGGTCTCTTTCCGGGTCGAAGCGTCGGAGAGGATGATTTCGAAACTTTCGTGATTTTCACGCTCGCGGGAAGAGCTTTCGAGGGTATCGATCCGGGCCAGCGGGGGAAGCTCCTCCTTCAGCCGCCGGGTGAAGCGCTCCAGAGACTCCTTCGTGCCTTCGAGCCGGATCCGCACTCCCTCCCCGTCGTTGAGGACCCATCCCCCGAGCCCCAGCTCCGTCGCCAGGCGGTAGACGAAGGGACGAAAACCGACGCCCTGAACCAAGCCGGAAACGTGCAGTTCCCGGGCGACGAACTCTTCCTCCCTACCGTCCATTCATTCCATCCCGGCTCTGCGCTCTATGCTCTCAACTATCCGCTCCCGGTTCACCATCCCCAGGGCCCCCACCAGGGCGCAGAACGGCTGAACATCATTTCCGCTTCGATGCTTTGCATCTGACTCATCTGCTGTTGATGGGTATACATCAGCAGTTCCTGGGTCGTCATGGCCCGACGCTTACCCGTGATGTGCCCCTGGGCATCCCGACAGAGGATCTTGTTACCCACTTTTTTGAACGTCACACACTGGGGATCTCCCGCCATGTAGTAGCGCCCACCGACATCCTGGGGCGTCGGCTGGGGCACGCCGCAACCGCTCAATCCCATGATCAGAAGGACCAAAGAACCTACGACCAGACTCCCACTTCCACTCTTTCTCATGATTCCCACCTCGTTTTTGTTTGCATTATACTTCAGCGACGCTAATGGAACAGCGGAGCTGTTCTGAAGCGAAAAGCGGAGGGTTGAAAGCGTAGAGCTTAGAGCGAAGAGCTGAGAGCTGATTTCCCTCGACAATTTTTCTCCGCCGCCACCAATGCCCAATGCCCAATGCCCAATGCCCAATGCCCAATGCCGAAAGCTTAAAGCTCAAAGCTGCAAGCTGAAAGCGAAAAGCTGAGAGCTTAGAGCCAAGAGCTTATATCGCTCGACAAATTTTATCCGCCCAGAACTAACGACTAACGACTAACGACTAACGACTAACGACTAACGACTAACGACTAACGACTAACGACTAACGACTAACGACCAACGACCAACGACCAACGACTAACGACTAACGACTAACGACTAACGATCATCCAACGCGATGCGCGCCGAGAAATAGGGCTTGGAGATCTGGAACTTGCTCAGGATCCGGCTGAAGAGCACCGAATTGGAAAAGAGGTCTCCCAGGAGGATGAAGCGGTCGATCTTGAACTCCCGTTTGAGCTGTCCCAGGACCGAAACCACCATATCCCCGTAGGCTTCGAAGATGCTGTAGGCCAGGTAGTGGGGTTCGGTCCCCGCCAGGCGGAAACTCATCACCGAGCCGATCATCGCCGCGTAGTCGAAGCCCTCGTCGGTGAAGTTCATATCGATCTTGAGCCCGCCGTTGCCATGAAACTCCAGGGCTTTGTCGCTGAGAGCCTCGAATCCCGCCTCCTCCAGGTCCAGGATCGTCGCCAGGGTGGCGAAGAGATCCAGTTCCATCGCTTCGGAGAGCTTCACTCCCGTTTCGGGGAATTTGGCGGTGAAATTCTCCAAAAGTCTCCGTCGCGTCTCATCCTCCATCATCTCGTCGATGACCTCCCGCAGATCGAAAGGCTGAAACTCGATGGCCCGCTTCACCCCCTCCTCCGTGGCGACGGGAAAACTGATCCCGTGACGGAGGCTCAGCATGGCTCCGATGGCCGTCGGAACCCCCGCTTCGGCCTTGACGTTGAGGAAGCGGTTGAGCACCGGATCCTCGTGGAGGGGTTCCAGGGGAGCGCTGATGCGATTGTCCCGGATCATGTGCAGATGTTCCTGGACCAGGATCACCGAGGGCTCCCCTTCACGCTCGTCGAAAAAGAGCGTGGAAATTTCACTCTCCTTGGCGTTGAGGGCCGCCAGGACGCTCTTGACGTTGTAGGGGGCTTTGACGCGAAGGAACTTTTTGCCGGTGAGCTCCCGCAGCTCCGGATCGTTGACCGTCACCTTGAGGGTCGGCTTCTCGATGGAAAAGAGCGCCTTGATCTCGTCGTCGGTCACCAGAAAGAGCTCCCGTACCTTCGACGCGTCGCAAAGCAGGACCGTGTCGTTGCCGTTGTAATGGGGAGAGAAATAGGTGGGGTCGCTGTCGTGGTAGACCTCTTCGTTGGCGTAGTGGGTGCAGACCACGGTATCGTCCAGGTAGCGGTCGCTGGCGGGATCAGTGATCTCCTCCAGGCAGAGGGGACAGGGGGCGATGGGATAGGAGGGAGAAGTGAAGCGCTCCTGCGAAGGCTCCTCCTCTCCCCGCTCCGTGGTGATCTCGCCCAGGAAAATGGAGTGGGGCAGATATTTCTGCGTCCAGGCGCTGAAACGCTCCAGCGCCGCGGGATCCTCCTCGCTCAGGACCAGGGTGATCGTGCCTTCCTCCTGCCGCACGCTCCCCCGCACCCCGCTCTCGTCGATGGCGTGCTGGAGAAATCCGGCGAAATAGCGGTGTTCAATCTTGTATTCGATTTTTTGGATGATGGACATGGAAAACCTTTTGGTTTAGGTAAGAGGTAAGAAGTAAAAGGTAAGAGAGAAAGGAATATCCTTTCCTCCATTTGTCTCTTACTTCTTACCTCTTACCTCGTTTATCTCTCTTACTTCTTACTTATTCTCTCTTACTTACACAGAACGTTGCGCCCTCGGCTCGGCATAGAAGTCGATCACCTCGTCGAGGCTCAGGCGCTTCGCCTTCGGCCGCACCTCGATGCCGCTTTTTTCGATCTCCGAGAGAGCCGTGGCGATGAAATCGGGGAAGGCCTTTTTCAGGGTATCGCTCAGGCCGATCTTGACGCTGAGGATATCCTCCGGGACGATGCCGACGATGCTCACGTCGCCCAGGTTGCCGTTGAGGGCGGCGATCTCCAGCATCTCCACGATCTCCACCTCGTGGGCGGTCTGCTTGTAGCTTCCCAGCCCCAGGAGCTCCTCGCCGGGAATGTTGTAGAGGGCGCCGCGGGCCTCCTCCTTCATGGTGATGGTATCGAGGATGATCACCCGGTCGTAGTCGGTATAATAGGTCATGAGCTGAAAGCCCAGCACCCCGCCGTCGACCAGGGTCAGGTCGCCCGTAAAATCGTAATTCTCTTTCAGATACCGCTGGGCGTAGACCCCGACACCCTCGTCACGGAACAGTACCGTCCCCGCCCCCACTACCGCTACGTTCATCGACCACCTTCTCACTTGGAAATTTTTCTAAAAATCAAGAAGGAAAAATTTTTCGATCCGCGTCGTGAAACGACGCCCGAAAACTCTTCACTCTTAACTTTTCACTTTTCACTCCAAAGAGGAGTGAGCTGTGCTCACTCCTCTTTGGCAAACTTGCTTCCGCCGAAGACGATTCCGATATCGCCTTCCTGCCAATAGATGGTGCGCCAGACTTCATAATAGATGTGGAACATCACCCAGACGATGATGAAATACATCGAGAGGTGATGCCAGTAGCGCACATCCATGTAGGTGCCGCCCGTGACGGCAACGGTCCAGTCGGTCGCCCAATGCAGGATCCAGGGCCACCAGTCTCCGATGGAGCTGTGGCCGCTTTCCAGACCGTGGACGTAGAGCTGCAATCCGCTGAAAAGCATCCAGGCCAACAGCAGGTGAAAGATCAGGAAATAGACCGTGTTGAAGCTGTCGGCATGGCTGGAGTCGAACTTCTTCACCCGGTTGAAAGTGATGAGGTTGATGAATACCATCACGAACTCCACGATGTTCTTCGGGGTCGGAAGCAGCTTGAGGATCGGCTTCTCGAAGCGGCTGAAAAAGTAGAGGTAGACGATGACGATGGAGCTGACGTCGAAGATGATCGCCGCCATCAGATGCACCCATCGGTTCCAGGCCATGACGTATTTGTCTACCGCCGGCTCGGCGATGAGGGTCTGGTAGTAGGGATGGCCGATGTAGAGGCCGGTGATGACCGCCGCCACCATACAGATCGCCACCACCCAGTGGTTGATCCGCATGAAAGCGGTCATCCGTTTGACTTTCTTGTAACCCGGTTTCATTGGATCCTCCTTAAATGGAGCAGCTGGTGCTGACCTTGAAGCTGCCCAGTTCTTTGCCTTTGGTGTCGACGATATGTACCGCACAGGCAATACAGGGGTCGAAGCTGTGGATGGTCCGCAGAATCTCCAGGGGCTGCTCGGGATCGGCCACCTTGGTGCCGATCAGCGCCGCCTCGTAGGCCCCCATCCGTCCCTTGCCGTCCCGGGGAGCGGCGTTCCAGGTGGAGGGGACCACCGCCTGGTAGTTTTCGATGCGGCCGTCTTTGATCTTGACCCAGTGACCCAACGCGCCCCGGGGAGCCTCTTCCAGGCCGTACCCTTTGGCATCTTTGCTGACGGTATCGAAATCGAAGTCGGTCCAGGTGCTGAGGTCTCCCGCGGCGACATTGGCGGCCAACTCGTCGATCCATTCCATCATCACGTCGGCCATCATCTCGGTCTCGATGGCCCGTGCGGCGGTCCGACCCACAGTGGAGAAGAGGACACTGGCGGGTGCGGCTTTGTTCAGCCCCAGGTGGCCGCCCAGTTTTTCCAGGAAGCCCATCACATATTTGGTGATCCGCTCATCCTTGGCCGCGACTCCCACGACCATCCGCGCCAGGGGCCCTACCTCGACCCGCTGATCGTCGTAGATGGGCGACTTGATCCAGCTGTATTTCTCCTTGGTTTTGAGGTAGGCCAGACCGTCCTCTTTTTTCTCGAATCCCGTATATTCGGGAATGGTCGTTCCGTCGAAGGGATGCTGGGGACCGGGGGCGTTGTACCAGGAGTGGGTGACATCCTCGGTCACTTTCGACTGATCGAAAGGAATCACCTTGCTCAGATCCCCATTGAGAACCACGCCGGAAGGGAAGAGAAGCGAGGCTTTGTAGAACTCGTTGTCGTCCAGACGGAATCCGCCGTAGGCCATGTAGTTTTTGAGTCCCGCTCCGGTACCGTCGAGGGCCTCGTCGGAGTAGACCGTTCCCGCCATCGCGAGGTCGGCAAGGTAGGCGTTTTTGATGAAATTGCGGGCCTTGACCAGCAGGGATTTGAACTCGGCGTTTCGGGCGGGATTCTGGATATCCTGCACACAGGTGACTCCCCCGACGACGATGCTCTGGGGGTGGGGCATCTTTCCTCCGTAGATCGCCATGAGCTTGGACATATCCCGCTGCATGTCGAGGGCCTCCAGATAGTGGGCGACCCCGATCAGGTTCTGCTCGGGAGTGAGCTTGTAGTGTTTGTTACCCCAATACCCGTTGGCGAAGAGTCCCAGACGTCCCTGCTTGACGAACTTGCTGAGGCGTTCCTGGACACCGCGCAGTTCCCCCACGCCCGTCCCGTAGGGAGTCTTCGTCCATTTCAGGGCCTCTTCGGAGGCTTTGACCGGATCGGCTTTGAGCGCACTGGTAATGTCGATCCAGTCGAGTCCGTGAAGATGGTAGAAGTGCACGGTGTGGTCGTGAATGTAGAGGGCCCCCTGGAGCAGGTTGCGCACCAGACGGGCGTTTTTGGGAATCTTGACGCCGAAGGCGTTTTCCACCGCCTCGATACTGCGCTGGTAGTGGGTCCCGGTACAGACGCCGCAGATCCGCATGGCCAGGAGCCCCGCGTCCCGGGGGTCCCGCCCTTTGAGGATCGTCTCGATCCCCCGGAACATGGTGGAGCTGGCGTAGGCATCCTTGATGACATTGTTCTCGTCGATGACGGCCTCGATCCTCAGGTGCCCCTCGATCCGGGTGATGGGGTCTACGATAATGTGTTTGCTGCTCATACTTCTTACTCCTCGTCTTTTTTACCTGCTGTGACACTGATCGCCGCATGGACGGCGATTCCGATACCCGCTGCGGTGAGCAGTCCCAGACCGAACTGGTCCACCGTCTTTTCGACTCCGCCGGTGGGCGCTTCGAATTTCGTATCGGCCATGGGACGTTCCTGGGCGTATTTGTCCCAGAAATCGGGTTCGGAGCATCCGATACATCCGTGTCCGGCGCCGATGGGCCAGTTGGTTCCGCTGTTGTAGCGGACAATGGAGCAGTTGTTGAAGGTCATGGGGCCTTTACAACCCATCTTATAGAGACACCAGTTGTTCTGGGCTCCCTCGTCCCCCCACTCCTCGACGAACTCCCCGGCATCGAAATGCGCCCGGCGCTCGCAGTTGTCGTGGATCCGATAACCGAAGGCGAACTTGGGACGGTTGAGATGGTCCAATTCGGGAATCTGGCCGGTGAGGACGAAATGGAGGATCGTCCCGGTGATGTTGGCCGGGTTGGCGGGGCAGGCGGGAATGTTGATGATCGGCTTGCCCTTCACGATGTCCTGGACTCCCACGGCCCCCGTGGGGTTGGGCGCGGCGGCAGGCACCCCGCCGAAGGTGGCGCAGGTCCCGACCGCCACCACCGCGGCGGAGCTGCCTGCGACCCGAAGCAGATGCTCTTCGAAGGTCTCCGCCTTCGCCCCGATGGTACACCATTCTTTCCCGGGTCCGACCGGGATGGATCCCTCGACGACGCAGAGGTATTTCCCCGCAAAGGTCTTCATCGCCTCCTCCAGGTGTTCCTCCGCCTGATATCCGGCGGCAGCCATCAGCGTTTCGTTGAACTCCAGGTCGATGGTCTCCAGGATCAGCTCATCGATGGTCGGGGAATCGGAACGCAGGATCGCCTCGGAGTTGCCCGCGCAATCCTGCAGTTCGATCCAGATCACCGGCACCCGGTTCATCAGCTCCGCCGCTTCCGCCACCAGCGGCGTGAAGGAGGCGGGCAGCATCAGCATCGCCGTGATGGCGCTGGCCCACTTCATGAAGTCCCGGCGGCTCAGCCCCTCGGCGTCGAGCACCTTCTGGATGTCGACTTTGGTGGCGGCGGGAGCTTCCCGCAACTCCCGAAGCCGCTTCTCCATCATCTCTCGCAGTCTTTCGTAGTAGGCCTCACCCCGATTGGTGTTGACCCGAACCCCTTTGGCGCTGAACATCTTCGCCAATGCGTCACGTCTGTCCATAGATTACCTCCGAATGAATAGTCATTCAGATTGTAAAAAGTGGAGCCTTAAACTGTGTTAAATCCGGGGCTTTTTCTGAGAAAAGGATAAAAATGGTTCTTTCCACTATAGTTTTCGGACCGAAACGCGCAAAACGCTTTCTTAACCTTCGGCTCCCATACAGACCAGGGAACCGATCTCTTCCCCGATGAGACGCCCCACCACCCCGCACTTGACTTTGAAGAGAAAAAAGACCCTACCGTCCGCCCGACTCTCCATACATTCGAAGTTTCCCATCCCTTTGGCCAGGATCAGGTCGGCTTCGTCGAACCGCTTCCGGGCCTCCTCCGAGGCACGCTCGTAGAGAAAGCCCGGCGTATCGACCCCGCTGTCGACGATTTCGGCTGCCTCCTCCATCCCGATCGCTTCCGCTTCCGCCGCGGTGACATCGTTGATGATGGGTCGCCCCCGGACGAAGTAGTCCACTTCCAGCTCCGGAAAAGTGTCCCGGAATATCCGGATCATCACTTTGTCGAAGCAGTGCTCCCCGGCATTGTCCCCCAAAACGACAAGGCGACGGACTGTTCCCAGACGCCGGAGAAACTCCTCCTTGTCGTCGATGGCGAACTCCGCTTCGAAGATCCGCTCGATCTCCTCCTCCAGCTCGAAGCTCACCTCCGTGGCAAAGTCGATGACGTTCCCCGCAACCGCCGCCCTCAGCGCCGCGTCGAGCGGATCCGCCGCGGCAGCGATCTTCTCCTCCACAAAAGGCAGCAGGGCCCGGGCCCGTCGGATCGACTCCTCCTTCTGCCGGGCGTAGAGATCCTCCTTCCCCAGAAGTTCCGAGAGCCGGGGATAGAGGATCGCCGCCGCTTCGGGAGGGGTCTGCTCCGGATCCAACCCGGCGATCCGCGCCGCGCTCCGCTCCATGATCTCCACCCCGCAGCTCTCGTCACACTCCAGCGCTTTGCTTACCCGCAGCATCTGGGTATAGAGGCAGGCGAAACAGTCGGGCCGCAGATTCATAGGCCTCTCCTTCTTTTTTTCCGGCAAGTCTACCATAGGAAAGCGAACCGAGAAACCGAAGAACCGAGGAATCAAGCAACCGAGTAACCGGGGAATAACGAGCAGGCAATCGCCCGAAAGCATAAAGCGGAGAGCGGAGAGCGGAAAGCGGAAAGCGGAGAGCGGAAAGCTTAGAGCTGAAAGCTGAAAGCGAAAAACTTAGAACGGAGAGCGTGTAACCATGTGCGGAAAGCATAGAGCATAGAGCTGAGAGCATATGTCGTCCGATAAATATTATCCGCCACCCCAATGCCCAATGCCCAATGCCCAATGCCCAATGCCCAATGCCCAATGCCCAATGGCCAATGACCAATGACCAATGACCAATGACCAACGACTATCGACTATCGACAAACCACACCGATGGCTACAAAATAATCACTACTTTCCCG
>CAZGGT010000191.1:0-5784 GCA_964525335.1 uncultured Nitratifractor sp.
GCCCAGACCGTCACCATCAAGCTCAACGACACGGTCCTCAAGGAGATCGAGGCGGAGACCGACGAGGTGCTCGACGCCACCTTCATGTCCGCCAAAAAATTGCGTGACTTCTACGCCAAGACCATCGAGGAGGCCAAGGAGAAGGGACTCATCTGGTCCCTGCACCTCAAGGCGACCATGATGAAGATCTCCGATCCCATCATGTTCGGCCACGCCGTGGAGGTCTTCTTCAAAGACGTACTGGAGAAGTACGCCGACGAGCTGGAGAAGATCGGGTTCAACCCCAATCAGGGGCTGGGCGACCTCTACGACAAACTCCAGGGCTCCGACAAGGCCGAGGAGATCGAGGCGGCCATCAAAGAGGCCATCGTCAACTCCGATCCCGCCCTGGCCATGAGCGACAGCGACAAGCTCATCACCAACCTCGACGCGCCCAACCTGGTGATCGTCGACGCCTCCATGCCCGTCGTCATCCGCGAGGGGGGCAAGCAGTGGGACAAAGACGGTGCCGCCCGTGAGACCCTCGCCGTCATTCCCGACAGCAGCTACGCCCGCTTCTACGAGGCGATGATGGAAGACTGCAAAAAGAACGGCCAGTTCGACGTCACCACCATGGGACGGGTTTCCAATGTCGGCCTCATGGCCAAGAAGGCCGAAGAGTACGGCTCCCACCCCACTACCTTCGAGGTGGCCGAGGACGGCGTCATGCAGGTCCTCGACGAGAACGGCGCCGTGCTGATGGAGCATCAGGTCGAGAAGGGGGACATCTGGCGTCTGGTCCGGGCCAAGGACGTGGCGATCCGCGACTGGGTGCGCCTGGCCGTGGAGCGGGCCCGGATCGAAGGGGTTCCCGCCGTCTTCTGGCTCGACAAGAACCGCGCCCACGACGCCAACATGATCACCCTGGTGGAGAAGTACCTCAAAGAGTACGACACCACCGGCCTGGAGCTTCCCATCATGGACGTGACCGAGGCGACCTACTACACCAACGAGCGGGTCCGAGCCGGAAAGGATACCATCTCCGTCACCGGAAACGTCCTGCGGGACTACCTGACCGATATGTATCCCATCCTCGAGCTGGGGACCTCCGCCAAGATGCTCTCCATCGTTCCCCTGCTGGCAGGTGGAGGTCTCTTCGAGACCGGGGCCGGCGGTTCTGCGCCCAAGCACGTGGAGCAGTTCCTCAAAGAGGGGCACCTGCGCTGGGATTCCCTCGGGGAGTTCCTGGCCCTGGCCGAGTCCCTGCGGATGGAGTACATGAAGTCCGAAGAGAGCCGCATCGGTGTCATGGCCGAGACCCTCGACAAGGCCAACGAAGGGTACCTGGACAACGACAAGGCTCCCAGCCGCAAGTGCTGCGAGCCCGACAACAAAGCTTCCCACTACTGGCTGGCCCGCTACTGGGCCGAGGCCCTCAGCACCCAGACCGCCGAGCCCGAGCTGGCGGAGACCTTCACGCCGGTCGCCGACGCCCTGGCCAAGAACGAGGAGACGATCCTCGAGGAGCTGCTGGCCGCCGAGGGCAGCCCCAAGGAGATCGGGGGCTACTATCATCCCGACGAGCTCAAGGCCGCCGAGGCGATGCGCCCCAGCAAAACCTTCAACGAGATCATCGACGCCATTTGAGTCTTCGGAAAACGGGAGGGTGTATCCCCCGTTTCCCCCGATTCGGAACCGGGGGAGTTCGCCTCCGCCCGGCCTCGTTCACTTTGGGC
This sequence comes from uncultured Nitratifractor sp., assembly GCA_964525335.1. Taxonomy (GTDB): domain Bacteria; phylum Campylobacterota; class Campylobacteria; order Campylobacterales; family Sulfurovaceae; genus Nitratifractor. The sequence continues at coordinate 1,716 of CAZGGT010000191.1, forward strand.
TTTCGGACATGGTTTCGCTTCGCAAAGCATAATTGAAAAAATCGGACGATTCTTTTTGAGTTATGTTTTGCCCGTACCGTCCGGAAGCTCCGTAAACAAAGGAGTACAATGCACAGAAGAGGAAAGAAAGTCACCATCATCGGCGCCGGAAACGTGGGAGCCACCGTCGCCTACTCCCTGGCGATGAAAGGGACCTGCCACGAAGTGATGCTCCGGGACCGTAACGCCGAGATCGCCAAGGGAAAGGCCCTCGACATGTCCCAGGCGGCCAACGCCGCCCGCCAGCATACCCTGGTCAGTGTCGCGGAGCATGCCTCCGATATGGCCGGAAGCGATGTGGTCGTCATCACCGCCGGCAGCCCCCGCAAACCGGGCATGAGCCGGGACGATCTGCTGATGATCAACGCCGAGATCACCAAAGAGGTGGTGAACGATGTCAAAGAGCACTGCCCCGACGCCATCATCATCATGGTCTCCAATCCCCTGGACGTCATGACCTACGTCGCCCTCAAAGAGAGCGGTTTCCCCCGGGAGCGGGTCGTGGGGATGGCGGGGATTCTCGACAGCGCCCGGATGGCCCACTTCATCTACGAAAAGATCGGTTACGGTGCCGGGCAGATCCGGGCCTCGGTCATGGGAGGCCACGGGGACGACATGGTGCCCCTGCCCAAGTTCTCGACCGTCGCCGGAGTCCCCCTGACCGATATCCTCAGCGAGGAGGAGATTCTCGACGTCGTGGAGCGGACCAAACACGGCGGTGCGGAGATCGTTGGGTATCTCAAGACCGGATCCGCCTACTACGCCCCCGCCAAATCGACGGCGATCATGGTCGAGGCGATCCTCAAGGACACCAAGCAGATCCATCCCTGCGCCGTCTCCCTGGAAGGGGAGTATGGCTACCATGATGTGGTCTCCGGCGTCCCCATCGCCCTGGGGGCCAACGGGGTCGAAAAGATCTTCGAGGTGACCCTCACGGAGGGGCAGAAGAAGAAGTTCGCCAGGAGCGTCGCTTCGGTCCGCGGGATGATCAACGTCCTCAAACAAAACAAGTTCTTCAGCAATCCTGAAGACAACATAATCCACGAATAATAAAGAAAGAAGGAGATGTCATGAGAGAGATCCAGTACGACGACCTGGTCAAATCGGTCAAAGCGATGGTGATGCACACCGCCTCCCACCTCCCGGAAGACGCCCTCAAGGCGATCGAAAAGGCCTACGAGGAAGAGAAGAGCGAGGTGGCCAAATCGGTCCTCAAGCAGATTCTCGACAACGCCCACCTGGCGGCAGACGAAGACCGCCCCCTCTGCCAGGATACCGGCCTGGCGGTCTACTTCATCAATGTGGGTGAGGATGTCAAGGTCGTGGGAGGCTCCATCCGCGACGCCATCAACGAGGCGACGGAACAGGCTTACAAGGAGGGCTACCTCCGGGCCTCCACCTGCGACTGCTTCGACCGCCACAATCTCAAGGACGAAGTGGGGTACAACCTCCCCGCGATCATTCACTTCGACCTGGTTCCCGGCGACAAGATCGAGATCGAATACGCGGCCAAGGGGGGTGGCAGCGAAAACGTCTCCCGGGCTACGGTCCTGGCTCCCGCCCAGGGGAAGGAGGGGATCAAAAACTTCGTCAAGCAGGTGATCAGCGACGCGGGTCCCAACCCCTGTCCTCCCATCATCGTCGGCGTCGGGATCGGCGGGACCTTCGAAGTGGCGGCCAAATCCTCCAAGCACGCCCTCTTCCGGGAAGCGGGCACTCCCAATCCCGACCCCGATCTGGACGCCTTCGAGAAGGAGCTCCGGGAGGAGCTCAACAAGTTGGGAATCGGCGCCATGGGGATGGGCGGGACCCAGACGGTCCTGGCGGTCCATATCGAGAAGAACCCCTGTCACATCGCGTCGCTGCCCGTCAGCGTCAACGTTCAGTGCCACAGTTCCCGGCACAGCCACATCACTCTCTAAAGGATCGAAGATGGCAGAGTATCACATGACCACCCCCCTCACGGATGAGGATGTCAGCAAGCTCCAGGCGGGAGACATCGTCTACCTCAACGGCACCATCTACACCGCCCGGGACGCCGCCCACAAGCGGCTGGTGGACCTGATCGAAGCCGGCGAAGAGCTTCCCTTCGATCTGCAGGGAAGCGTCATCTACTTCGTCGGTCCCACCCCGCCCAAGCCCGGAGAGCCCATCGGCAGCGCCGGTCCCACCACCAGCTACCGGATGGATAGCTATTCTCCCATCCTCATCGAGCATGGCCAGAAGGGGATGATCGGCAAGGGCAAGCGCAACCAGGCGGTCAAGGACGCCTGCGTCAAGCATAAAGCGGTCTATTTCGGAGCCACCGGCGGCGCCGGCGCCCTCATCGCCAAAGCGATCAAGAGCGCCGAGGTGATCGCCTATCCCGAACTGGGTCCCGAAGCGATCCGCAAACTGGAGGTGGAGGAGTTTCCCGTCACCGTCATCAACGACACCCACGGCAACGACCTCTACGAAATGGGCCGTGCCAAGTACGAAGTCAAGGACTGAGGCTTCGGTTTCCGGGGGCGTGGCCATGAGCCTCCGCTTTTCCCTTACCACCATGCTCCTGCATTTTCGTTTTTCACTCTTCCCCTCTTTTTGAACGTAGGTCATTTGCTCGGATATTGACGGTTTTCCCATTCATTTTTTTTTGATTTTGACCCGGCTCGGCTCTCCCGGGATGAACGGGAATCTCCCCCCCGGGGCCGATCGTGAAAAGGAGACTCCGGCCGCCGGCACTACGATTCTTTTGCAGGGAGTGCGAAACGGGAGGCACGCGTTGCTTCCTCGTCCAACGGAAGGGGGACGTGTAATATCTATACAGTGGGAAGGGAAGAGCGGACAAACTCGAACATTTTATCGACTCTTTACCAAAAGCATCTATAATAGAACACTTCAACCCAACAAAGGAGAAGATCGTGAACATTCATGAGTATCAGGCGAAGGAGATATTCCGCAAATACGGGGTGCCCGTGCCCCGCGGCCGGGTCGCCTTCACCGTCGACGAAGCGGTGGAAGCGGCCAAAGAGCTGGGAGGCGACCTCTGGGTCGTCAAAGCCCAGATCCACGCAGGAGGCCGCGGCCTGGGCGGGGGAGTCAAGCTCGCCAAATCCCTCGACGAGGTCCGGGAGTGGGCCGACAAGATCCTGGGGATGACCCTGGTGACCCACCAGACCGGTCCCGAAGGCAAGGTGGTCCACAAGGTCTACATCGAAGAGGGGGCCGACATTCAGAAGGAGTTCTACCTGGGGATGCTCCTGGATCGCGCCGCGGAGATGCCCGTCATGATGGCTTCGACGGAGGGAGGCATGGAGATCGAGAAGGTCGCCGCCGAAACCCCCGAGAAGATCGTCAAAGTCACCATCGACCCCACCGTCGGGTTCCAGGGCTTCCACGGCCGCAAGCTCGCTTTCGGCCTGGGACTCCCCAAAGAGGAGATCGGCACCTTCGTCAAGTTCGCCAAGGCGCTCTACGACGTCTACATGGAGAACGACGCGGAGATGATCGAAATCAACCCCCTCATCAAGACCGGGGACGGCAAGTTCCTGGCCCTCGACGCCAAGATGGGCTTCGACGACAACGCCCTCTACCGCCACCCCGACATCTCCGAGATGCGGGACCTGGAAGAGGAGGAGCCCACCGAGATCGAAGCCAAGGCCCATGGCCTGAGCTACATCAAACTCGACGGAAACGTCGGCTGCATGGTCAACGGCGCCGGCCTGGCGATGGCGACCATGGACATCATCAAGCACGAGGGGGGCGAGCCCGCCAACTTCCTCGACGTGGGGGGCGGGGCCAACCCCGAGACCGTCGCCAAGGGCTTCGAGATCATCCTCAAGGATCCCAACGTCAAGGCGATCTTCGTCAACATCTTCGGCGGCATCGTCCGCTGTGACCGGGTCGCCAACGGAATCCTCGAAGCGACCAAGATCACCGACGTCAACGTCCCCGTCGTCGTGCGCCTCGACGGTACCAACGCCGAGGAGGCCGCCGAGATCCTCAAAAACGCCAACATCGAAAACATCATCGCCGCGGAAAATCTGGCCGA
>CAZGGT010000192.1:0-7921 GCA_964525335.1 uncultured Nitratifractor sp.
TGAAGATCCCCGAGGGGGTCTCGTGTCCTTTGGCTCCCGAGGAGATCGGAGCCGCCCACCAGACCACCCCGTCCCGGTCGATGGCGTAGGCCGCTCCGTCGGCACCCTTCTCCCGGAGGGAGATCACGATAAAATCCCTGCCCTTGAGATCTACCTCTTTCTTTTCTCCCTTCTTGTCCACCACGGCGAATCGGGTCTTGCTCAGGGGGAAGACCCGGCTGGCGGCATCGCCGGCATAGCCCCCCGCTATCAAAAAGAGGAACGTCAAAACTCCAGCCATCACTCTTCGCATCACCCTCCCTCACTTTCCGTTAAAATTTTCCCTCCATTATAGGGACATCCCCTATTGGAGGTCAAGTTCTGTTACAATCCTCTCTATCCATAGTGTTTTATTCCCATCGACAGGAGAGTCAACCATGAAACGATTCATCACCGGATTGACAGCCCTCGCCCTGGCGGCCGTCCTGAGCGGCTGCGGCGGCAATAGCGCGCTGGAAGCCCCCTCCTCCACGACAGCTCCGGCCAACAGCGATCCCAACTTCCGGGCCGGCTATCAGGATGGCTGCACCACGGCCCACGGCGAATATACGAAGGACAGCAAACTGTTCAACGCCGACAAAAACTACTACGACGGCTGGTTCGCCGGCCGAAGCGCCTGTCAAGCTCAGTAAAGCGGACTTGACGGCATGCAGTACAAATATCGCGGCTACGACCCCCGGGGCAAGCGGGTCCGGGGAACGTTGACCGCAGCGTCGGAGGCCGAAGCCCGTCAACAGCTTTCGGCCCTGGGAATCCGCTACGACCTGCTAAAGGAGAGCCGGGGCTTCTCCCTGCGGGGGCTCATGACCCGGCAGATGCCCGGTCCCCTGCTCAGCGGCTTTTCCCGGGAGCTGGCCAGTTATCTCGGTTCGGGAATGACCATTCTCACGGCGCTGAAGCTGATGGAGAACCAGCACCGGGGGGAAAAACAGTTCGCCGCGTTCCTCTCGGAGATCCGGAGCAAGGTCGAAGAGGGGCAATCCCTCTACAAAGCCCTGGCGGAGCAGAAGGTCTACATCCTCCCCGATTTCTTCCTCCAGAGTCTCAACGTCGCGGGCCAAAGCGGAAAGATGGTGGAGGTTCTCAGCAACATGGGGAACTTCTTCTCGGTCCAGAACAAGGTCCGAAAGCAGGTAGCCGGCGCCATGGCCTATCCCCTCTTCATCTTCATCGTCGCCATGGGGATGACCGGCTTTCTCATCACCTTCGTCGTTCCGAAGATCACGGGCATCTTCGAAGATACGGGCCAGGAGCTTCCTCCCATCACCCGGTTTGTCCTGACCCTCAGTGATTTCCTCTCCCGCCACTACGTGGGGCTGCTCCTGGGAGCCCTCCTCCTTATCATCGGCCTCAAGCTCCTCTACGGCCACTGGGGGGCTTTCCGCAAGGGAGTCGATACCCTGCTCCTCAAGATCCCCATCCTCGGCACGCTCATCCAGAATCACGAACTCGCCCGCTTCAGCTACATCCTCTCCCTCATGCTCGACTCGGGGGTCTCCTACGCCCAGGCGGTCCAGCTCGCCTCCACCACCTTCGGCAACCAGGCCCTTCGGGAACTCTTCCGACAGGCGGGGGAAAAAGTCCTGGAAGGGAACAAGCTCTCCAACGCCCTCTATCTGAGCAAGGGAGTCCGGCTCAAGCGGAATTTCATGCAATCGATGGCCCTGGGGGAGGAGTCCAGCGAGGTCGCCTCGGTGATGCGCAATCTCTCCTCGCTGTACAACGAAGAGAACGAAGAGCGTCTCAAGATGCTGCTGAGCCTGATGGAACCCCTGATGATGCTCCTCATCGGCGGGATCGTCGGAGTCATCGTTATGGCGATGCTGCTGCCGATCTTCAGCATGAATCTGGGAGCGAAGATTTAGAGGAAAGAGGTGTAAAGAGAACGACCGGAAACAAGACAGTCCATTCCGGGGCTTGACGGTGTTGACAGCCTATTGACAGCCGACGCACTCCATGCTGCGGTCCTCCACACCCTCGTCGGCGGCGACCGCCTCGGGGGACTGGCTGCGGAGATAGTAGGTGGACTTGAGCCCGAATTTCCACGCCTCCATGTAGATCTCGTTGAGGTAACGGCCGCTGGCCTTGTCGAGGCTGATGAAGATGTTGAGGCTCTGCCCCTGGTCGATCCATTTCTGGCGGACCGCCCCGGCCCGAATCAGGAGCCGCTGATCCAGCTCGTAGCTGGGGGTGTAATAGGCCCAGGTGTCGGGATTGAGGTTGGGGACGACTACGGGGATCATCCCCGAAAGATTCTCTTCGTACCACTTGCGCTTGTAGACCGGCTCGATCGCCTGGGTGGTTCCCGTCAGGATCGAGATGGAGCTCGTCGGAGCGATGGCCATCAGGTAGCCGTTGCGCATTCCGTCCTTTTTGACCTTTTCTTTCAGAGCCATCCAATCGTGGGTATAGCCGAAGAGGCCGCCCCGATCCACCAGCTTGCACGCCTCGGGGTTGGCTTTGTCGACGGGGAAGATCCCTTTGGACCAGTCGGAGCCTTCGAAATTGGGATATCGGCCCTTCTCCAATGCCAGATCGCTGGACGCCTTGATGGCGTAGTAACTGACCGACTCCATCACTTCGTCGATCTTGTTGAAGTGATCGCTGCTCCCCCACTCGATCCCCGCTTCGGCCAGCATCTGGGCCTCTCCCATGACGCCCAGGCCGATGGCCCGGGAGCGGAGGTTGGTCTTTTTGACCTTGGTGAGGGGGTAGAAGTTGAGGTCGATGACGTTGTCGAGCATCCGGACCGCCACGGGAACCACCCGGGCGATGTCCTCGGGAGTGTGGATTTTGGAGAGGTTGATGGAGGCGAGGTTGCAGACCGCCGTCTCCCCGTCGACGGCCTCCTTTTCGCTCATCCAGACCTGCTTGCCTCCCAGGCTGTCCAGTGCCGTGATCTTCTTGGCCGGTTTGGTCATACCGCTGTCGACGGTGACCGTCTCCTCCTCTTCGAAATACTCGACGCTCTGGTCCTCGTAGGTGATTTTGATCCGGTAGTGGTTGGGAGAGGTGTTCTGGAAAATCTCGGTACAGAGATTGGAGCTGCGGATGATTCCCTTGTGCCGGTTGGGGTTGGCCCGGTTGGCGGCGTCTTTGAAGCAGAGGAAGGGGTTACCGGTCTCGAAATAGCTCCGCAGCACCTCTTTCCAGAGTTGTTTGGCGGAGACCACCTCCTTGGTGATCCCTTCGGCCTCTTCCAGTTCCAGGTAGCGTCGCTCGAACTCTTCCCCGTAGAGTTCCGTCAACTCCTTCACCTCGTAGGGGTCGAAGAGGGTCCAGGTCCCGTCTTCGGCGACCCGCTGCATGAAGAGATCGTTGATCCAGAGGGCCGGGAAGAGATCGTGGGCTCGGCGGCGTTCCTCCCCGGAGTTTTTCTTGAGGTCCAGAAAGTCCCGGATGTCGATGTGCCAGGGCTCGATGTAGACGGCGATCGCCCCCTTGCGGGTCCCCAACTGGTCCACGGCGATGGCGACGTCGTTGGCGATCTTGAGGAAGGGGACGATCCCGCCGGCGGCATGCTTGTGCCCGTCGATGTAGGATCCCATCCCCCGCACCTGGGTCCAGTCCCAGCCGAGCCCGCCGCCGAATTTGGAGAGCAGCGCCATCTCCTTGTAGCCGTCGAAGATCCCCTCGATGTTGTCAGGGGTCGAGCCGATGTAGCAGGAGCTGAGCTGGTGGCGGGTGGTCCGGGCGTTGGAGAGGGTCGGGGTGGCGGCCATCACTTCGAATTTGCTGAGGATGTCGTAGAACTTCTTGGCCCAGGTCTGGCAGTCGAACTCGTTCTGGGCCAGGAACATCGCCACCGCCATGAAGAGGTGCTGGGGCAGCTCGATGGGTTCCCCCTGGCGGTCCTTGATCAGGTAGCGGTCGTAGAGGGTCCGGATCCCCAGGTAGGTGAACTGGAGATCCCGCTCGGGCCTGATGTAGTCGTTGAGATCGTCGAGGTCGTATTTTTCCTTGAGCCCCAGGAGAATCCGCCCCTCTTTCTCCCCTCTTTCGAAATACTCCCGCAGGTGGATGTAGCCGGTAAAGCCCGAGACCTTGTGGTAGATGTCGTAGAGGAAGAGCCGGGCGGCGACGAAGGTCCAGTTGGGACGGTCGATGTCGATCTTGTCGACGGCGGTTTTGATCAGGGTCTGCTGGATCTCTTCGGTGGAGATCATGTCCCGGAACTGCAGCTTGGCATCCACCTCCAGTTCGCTCTGGCTCACCCCCTCGAGCCCGGCCACGGCGGCGGAGGTGTACTTCTGGATCTTGCTCACGTCCAGGCTTTCGATACGGCCGTTACGCTTGACTACTCTGATCATTCTCGCTCCTGAGGGGATGGTGGGTTTTGCATTCGGCAGCCGGAAAAGAAGTAGAGGAAATCCGACGTTCCGACTCCCGTTCGAGTCAGCTTTTCGTGCATATTGTTTAGGGGGTGATTTTACTCAAATCTAGGTTAGAATCGCCTGTGAAAATCGGGGGAATTCCCGAGGGAAGATTCGGAACAAGCTCCGACCCTTTCTTCCTCTGAAAGCTCAGAAATTCGAGCAGAAAGATCAGGATTCCTTCCCGAAAACCCGCTCGAAAATCCGGTCGACGTTTTTGGTGTAGTAGTCGTAGTTGAAGGCTTCCCGGATCTGCTCTTCGCTGAGCTTGCTCCGCAGCTCCTCGTCGGCCAGGAGGTACTGGAGAAAGAGGCTCTCCCCCTTCTCGTTGACCGTCGGCTTGCCCTGTTGGATCTCCTCCCAGACCTTCATGGCGTTGCGCTGGACGATGCGGTAGGCGTCCTCCCGGCTTACTCCCGCCTTGGGGAGTTCCAGGAGCACCCGCTGGCTGAAGACCAGGCCGCCGGTGAGGTTGAGGTTCTTCATCATGTTCTCGGGCATCACCGTCAGGTTGGCGATGACGTTGTTGAAGCGGTGGAGCATGAAATCACTGGTGATGAAGCTGTCGGGAAGCCAGAAACGCTCGGTGGAGCTGTGGGAGATGTCCCGCTCGTGCCAGAGCGCCACGTTCTCCATGGCCGGGATGACGTAGGCGCGGATGATCCGGGCGAGACCGGTGATGTTTTCGGTGAGAATCGGGTTGCGCTTGTGGGGCATGGCGGAGGAGCCCTTCTGCCCTTTGGCGAAGTACTCCTCGGCTTCGTAGACCTCGGTGCGCTGCCAGTGGCGTACCTGGACGGCAAACTTCTCAATGGAGCTGGCCAGAAGCGCCAGGGCCGAGGCGAGGCGGGCGTAGCGGTCCCGCTGGATCACCTGGTTGGAGACGGGGGCGGGCTTGAGCCCCAGCTCTTCGCAGGCGATCTCTTCGAGCTCCAGGGGGGCGTGGGCGAAGTTGCCCATGGCGCCGCTGATCTGTCCCACGGCGATCACCTCCATGGTCTGCTCCAGGTTTTGCAGGTGGCGCCGCATCTCGTCATACCAGACCGCCAGGACCAGGCCGAAGGTGATGGGCTCTCCGTGAATCCCGTGGCTGCGTCCCACCATCAGGGTATATTTGTGTTCCAGGGCACGCTTTTTGATCGACTCCATCACCATCTTCACATCCTCGATGATCAGCTCCAGGGAATCCCGCATCTGGAGGGCCACGGCGGTATCGACGGTATCGGAACTGGTCATCCCGTAGTGGAACCAGCGGCTCTCCTCCCCCAGGCTCTCGGCGACGCTGGTGGTAAAAGCGATGAGGTCGTGGCGGGTCACCGCCTCGATCTCGTCGATCCGCTCCACGCTGAAGCTGGCGTTTTCGAGAATCTTCTTCGCATCCTCGTCGGGGATCAGCCCCAGCTTGTTCCAGGCTTTCACCACCGCCTTCTCCACCTCCAGCCACGCGGCGTATCGTGCGTGCTGGGTCCACTTCTCCTTCATCTCTTTGCGTGCGTATCGTTCGACCATTTTTCATCTTCCTTTTCAAAAGTTCGACAGGCAAAGCGCTCTTCGCTCTAAGCTCCCTGCTCCAAGCTAAAGATACAATTTTACTCAAATGCCCGTTAAGGAGTGGTGAGTGCCTTTCGTTCTCAAACGTTTCCATCTCGAAGAGGAGTCCCTGGCCTTCGTCTGGCTCATGCGGACCTTCGGCATCAGCCAGGGGGAGGCCCAGCGGATCATCGACCGGGGACGCCTGCTCTGCAACGGGGAGACGCTCCCCGACAAATCCGCCCGGATCCGCGGCAGCGTGGAGGTGGTCTGGTTCGAACCAGAGAGCCGGGGGAACGGCCCCATCCTCACGACTCCCGACTTCTACCTTTTCGACAAGCCCAGCGGCATCCTGGTCCACCCCAAAAAGATGACGACCCCCTACTCCATGCTCGACGAGGTGCGCTACCACGGCGGACAGCACGCCAACGCCGTCCACCGCATCGACAAGGAGACCTCCGGCCTCCTGCTGGCCAGCCGCCACAAGGAGGCGGAGCGTTTCCTCAAGGGGGCCTTCGAGCGCAAAGCCATTCAAAAAAGCTACCGGGCCTGGGTCGAGGGCAAGGTAGAAAAATCCTTCAGTGTCGACGCTCCCATTCTCCTCAACGACGATTACGGCCCCACCAAACACAAAGTCTTCATCCATCCGGATGGGAAGCGGGCCTACACGACCTTTCTTCCCCTGGAGTACGACGCGACTCTCGACGCCACGCTTCTGGAATGCATCCCCCATACGGGGCGAACCCACCAGATCCGCATCCATCTGTTTCACGTGAAACATCCCATTCTTGGCGACCCGATCTACGGACCGGGATACGAGACGGCGGAAGCCTACCTGGAGGAACGCCTGACTCCCGAAGAACGCCTACGCTATACGGGAGCCACCCGACTGATGCTCCATGCCTACTCGGTACAATTCGAATATCGGCATCGCTATTACCTGGTCAGCCGGGACGACTTTTCCCGGCCCGGAGAGGCCATCGCCCCGCCGGAGGTGCGGGAGGTCAACCGCTACAGTCCGTGGAGAAAGGGTGTTGAGTGATGAGTTTTGAGTTTTGAATTGGAGGAGAAGACGATCTTTACTTGTCGTCGTTTTTCACTGCGATGATGAAGCCCACCACTCCGACGACGACCACGCCGCCGATGATCGCATAGAGTACCAGATCCATTGTCGTCATTGTTCTGCTCCTTTCTGGAGGTTCTGTTCACGCAATTGTCCACAGGCGGCGGAGATGTCCAATCCCTTGGATTCCCGAATCGTACAGAGGACCCCTTTGGAGAGGAGGTATTCCTGGAAACGGCGCATATCTTCCGGTTCGGGACGTCGAAACTCGGTGCCGGGATAGGGGTTGAAGTAGATGAGGTTCACCTTCGCCTTGATGCCGTTGAGAAGCTTCACCAGCTTCTTCGCCGCCTCCAGATCGTCGTTGACATCCTTGATGACAAGATACTCGAAGAGCACCTTCTTCCGCTGGTTGACAGGGAAGTTGCGGACCGCCTCCATGATGGAGGCGATGTTGTAGGCTTTGTTGATGGGCATGAGCTGTTGACGCAGCTCGTCATCCACGGCATGGAGAGAGATGGCCAGATTGACACCCAGCTCCATCGCTCCCAGCTTTTCGATGCGGGAGCTGAGGCCGGAGGTTGAAATCGTTTGACGGTTGGGGGAGATGCTCATCCCGTCCATGTCGGAGAAGATCCTGACGGCTTTGGCCACGTTGTCGAGGTTGTCGAGGGGCTCCCCCATCCCCATGTACACCAGGTTGACCCGGTGGTTGGAAGGAATGCCCCGGTCCTTGTAGATCTCCAGGACCTGGGCGACGATCTCCCCGGCGCTGAGATCCCGCATGAACCCACCCTTGGCCGTGAGGCAGAAGGCGCATCCGACCTTGCACCCCACCTGGGAGGAGATGCAGACGGTATAGCGCCGATGGTGCTTGAGGGAGCCGTCCTCGTGATACTGGGCCTCCTTCATCAGC
>CAZGGT010000193.1:0-4564 GCA_964525335.1 uncultured Nitratifractor sp.
TACTCGAGGTAAGTGACCGAACGGAACGAAGCCGAACGGTGAAAGATGCGCCGATAAAAAAGAGATTTTTCGCTTATTTGCCGTAGATTTGGTCGAAAGGGTTTCGATGAGGGAGGGAGCTTACATCAAGTAAGTGACCGACCGAAGAGGAACCCTTTCGGCCGAAGATGCGGTGAAGAAGCGGAAAAGCTTATACCTTGGCTTCTTCGCGGCGTTGCAGATACTCCCACTTCTCGTTAATCTCCTTCTGGATCCGCTCGATCACGTGGCGGTTCTCCGGCTTGAAGAGGTGCTTGTAGCGTCCCTGGGTCGCCAGGTACTCCTCGACGGGCACGACATTCTTGGGCCGGTAGAGGATGTTGAGCTCGGTGCCGTTGATGATCTCGTAGATGGGGAACATCAGGCTGTCGGTGGCCAGGTCGGTGACGTGGATGGTGTCCTTGGGGTCGAACTTCCACTCGGTGGTACAGGCGCTGACGGTGTTGATGAAGCAGGGCCCTTCGGTCTCGAGGGCTTTCTGGAAGCCCTTGGCCATGATCTTCCACTTGTTGGGGGCCAGCTGGGCGACGTAGGGAGCGCCGTGGGCGGCCATGATGGCGACGATATCCTTCTTTTTCTGCTTCTTCCCGTAGCTCACACGGCCCGCCTGGGCGGTGGAGGTGTGGGCGCCGACGGGAGTGGCGGAGGAGCGCTGGCCTCCGGTGTTGGCGTAGTTTTCGTTGTCGAGGCAGATGTAGGTGAAGTCATGCCCCCGCTCGATGGCGCCGGAGAGCCATTGGAAGCCGATGTCGTAGGTGGAGCCGTCTCCGCCGAAGGCGACGAACTTGACGGGCGCGTCGGGATCCTTGAGGGTTCCCTTGCGCTTGCGGGCTTTGTACATCGCTTCGGCGCCGGCGACGGCGGTGGCGGCATTCTCGAAGCCGATGTGGATCCAGGAGGTGTCCCAGGAGGTATAGGGATAGACCGCCGTGGAGACCTCCAGGCATCCGGTGTTGGTGGCGATCACCAGGTTGTCGTCGGTGGCGTTCATCAGCTCACGGACGATCATGGAGTGGGCACAGCCGGGACAGAGGAGGTGCGCCCCTTCCAGACGCTCGTTGGCGGTGGAAAATTCTTTGAGGTTTTTGATCGATTTGATGGCCATTACTTAGCTCCTTTTCGTCTCGTAAAATCCCAGCTTGGGCCCGCGCAGGCCGCTGAACTGCTGAACGTGGGTGGTGATGTAGCCGGCGTCGGCGTGGCCCTTCTGCTCCCGGAAGATCCGCTTGGCCTCCTCCACGGAGAAGTCCCGGCCCCCCAGGCCGTAGATGTAGTTGGTGAGCATGGGGCGTTGCTCGGCGGGGATGGTCGCCAGGGCGCCGCTGATCTCGTTGTAGAGCATTCCCATGGCACCCATGGGGCAGGAGCGGTCCATGGCGGCGACACACTTGAGGCCGGCGAGGGCTTCGCGGATCTCTTCCAGGGGGAAGGGGCGGAAGACCCGGGGAGCGACGATACCCGCCTTGATCCCTTCCTTTTCCCGCAGCTGCCTGGCGGCGAGAATGGCGGTCTCGACGGTGGTTCCCAGGGCGACGATGGCCACCTCGGCATCCTCCATCATGTAGGTCTCCAGGCGCTTGTACTTGCGGCCGGTCTTTTTCTCGAACTCCTCGAAGACCCGGTCGATGACGACATAGGAATCCATCAGGGCACGGTGCTGCTTCGCCTTGTGCTCGTAGTGCCAGTCCTCCTCGGTCTGGGCCCCGTAGGTGACGGGCTTGGAGAAGTCCAGCATCTCCTCGACGGGCTTGTAATCCCCCACGAAGGCGTAGGCGTCGTCATCGCTCAGGGGATAGACATTCTGGGCGGTGTGGGAGGTGATGAAGCCATCCTGATGCACCATCACCGGAAGGCGGACGTTGATGTCCTCTCCGATCTTGAAGGCGCAGAGGTTCAGGTCGTAGGCTTCCTGTGCGTTGAAAGCGTCCATCTGGATCCAGCCGCTGTCCCGGCCGGCATACATGTCGCCGTGATCGCCCCGGACGTTGAGAGGCGAGGCGATGGCCCGGTTGACGACGTTGAGGACCATGGGCAGCCGCATACCGGAAGCCTGGTAGAGCACCTCGATCATCAGCATGAAGCCCTGGGAAGAGGTCGCCGTGGCGACCCGCCCGCCGGCGGCCGCCGCCCCGACACAACCGGACATCGCCGCGTGCTCGGATTCGACCATGACGAACTCGCCGTCGATGTAGCCGTTGGCGACGAAGGCTCCGTAAGTCTCCACGATGGGGGTGGAAGGGGTGATGGGATAGGCCGCGACGACATCCACCTGCGCCTGGCGCAGGGCCTGGGCGGCGGCGTAGTTGCCGTCCCAGACTTCTACTTCATTGAGTTCCATTTTTTCTGCCATGACGATCCTTTACTTCTCTTTCTTTTTCTTCTCGGGCCACTTGGCGAGGGCCTCATCCAGCTCTTCCGCCTCGGCGAACATCAGCAGGGACTTGGGGTTGGTGGGGCAGACCTCGACGCAGACGCCGCAGCCCTTGCAGTGGTCGTAATCGATCCCCAGCATCTGCTTGTCCCGGGAGATGATGGAGGTATCGGGACACCAGACCCAGCAGTTCTGGCAGTCGATACAGACGTCCCGGTTGTAGACCGGCTTGATCACCCGCCAGGAGGCGACGGTGGCCGTATAGCTGTTGAAGTCGCTGTAGGGGCGCTCTTCGGGCCGTAGGAAGGCGGCGTTCTCCACCTCCTGGTCGAAGGAGTGGAGGACGACTCCCTGGGTCACTTCGTCCCAGCCTACCAGCTCTTCGGCTCCCAGTTCCCGTACTCCGCGTTTGTCGGTTGCCAATACACCTTTCATGCTTATCCTTCCTTACTTTACTTCGTTGTAGGCCCGGGTAATGGCCTTCATGTTTCCGTCGATGATCTTCTGGGGGAACTTGGAGAGGACCCGTTTCATCGCGTCGAGGAAGTAATCGAGCTCGAACATGCCGGAGACCTTCACCAAGGCGCCCAGCATCGGCGTGTTGGGGATCGCACGGCCGATCTCGTCGAGGGAGATCTGGATACAGTCGACCACGAAGACCCGGTCCTTCTTGTCCTGGAGCTCGGGAATCTGGGCGATCAGCTCCTCTTTGCTCAGATGGCTCGTGAGGATGTATTTGGTCGTCTCTTTGTCGTGTTCGGTGATGTTGTCGGTAAAGGCCAGGGCCGGGTCGATGACCAGGACGTAGTCGGGCCGCATGAACTTTTCGTGGTTGATGATCGGCTCGTCGTCGATCCGGTTGTAGGCCCGCATGGCGGCTCCCCGTTTGGCGGAACCGTAAAGCGCGAAGGCCTGGACCTGCTTGCCGGTGGTGGAGACGACGTCGCCGAGACCCTTGGCGCCGGTCACGGCCCCCTGACCCGCACGTGAGTGCCATCTGATTTCTATCATACTTCCTCCTATTTTTGGAAATTGAAACAATTGTAATCTACTCAACTTAAAAGAGCCTTGTCCAGCGGCTCTTCCCCGGGATTTTGAAGGAGCGTGCGAATCTTTTTCACGGCCGAAAGCGCATCGGGGAAAATCCACGCTCCACATTGGCGAAGCGCCGCTTCCGAGCCATAACCGCAGCAAACCCCCGCCGGCCGCACTCCCGCCGCCCGGGCCGCTTCCATATCCAGGCAGGTGTCGCCGATCATCCAGGCATGTTCCGTATGGCCTCCCATCCGCTCCAACGCCGTCAGGAGCGGTTCGGGATGAGGTTTGTGCCGGCGCACATCCTCGCTGCCGATCAGCACCTCGAAACACCCCATCAGGCCGAAATGCTCCAGGAGCTCCCGGGAGTATTTGCCCGTCTTGGTGGTCACCACCCCCGGCCGGGCGAAGGAAGCCGCCAGCTCCACCGCCTCCCGGGCACCGGGCAGCAGGACCGTCTTGAGGGTATGGACCCGCCGGTAGTGCGCTTTGTAACACTCCACATACTCCGCCACCCGCTCCTCCGGAACCCCATAGCTCCGGTACATCTCCGTCAGCGGGTGCCCCACCAACGCCTTGACCGCCTCGTCTCCCGGATAGCTCCCCCCCGTCTCGGCGAAGCTCTTGCGGAAAGAGTCGAGGATCGCCTCGGTGGAATCGATGAGGGTCCCGTCGAGATCGAAGAGAATGATACTCTTTTGTGTTATTGGTGGTTTGGTGTATTGGTTATTGGGGGAATTCATCGGTAGTGTGATCCTTTCATGACTTATTCGTGACTAAGCTGTATATCCACCATTATTTAAAACCGCGGGCGCAGCCCGCCCATCTCCCCAAACCACCAATAACCGGATTGAGGCAAAGCCTCAATCCTTAATCTTCCAATCGATGAAATTGTGCTCGATCCCGAGGATCGAGGGTTCGATCCCTTCCACCCGGCGGCTCACGGCGGTAATGGAGTTGGGGATGTAGAGAAAGACGTAGGGATGGTCGGCGACGATCAGGCGGAAGATCTTCCGGTAGAGGGCGGCGAATTTCTCCGGATCGACGGTCCGCTCGCTCTCCTTGATGAGTCGGTCCACCTCGGGATTGTGGTAGCCGACGAAGTTGAACCCCCCCGGC
>CAZGGT010000194.1:0-3844 GCA_964525335.1 uncultured Nitratifractor sp.
AAGAATGCGAGGAATGAGAGTAGGGGTGGCCGGGGTCCTCGCTCTGGCCGTTGCGGTGGCCCAGGAACCGAAGGCGACGCTGATGAACGGAATGGAGCCGACGAAAATTCTGGAACGGGCCTATGCTTTTTTGCAGGTGCAGCCGGCGTTTTCCGTGGAAGCGGTTACGGTCAACGAAGATCCCTATCGTACGATGATGGTGACGGAGGTGCGCCATAAACTGCGGATCGACCTGAAGCGTCCGGGAACCGTCCGGGTGCGGATCGACGGGGACAGCAAGCATCGGGATTATCTGATGGAAGAAGGGCGGTTTCTCATCTGGGATCGGAGTACAGGGTTGTATGGGGAGCTGAAGACTCCCGAGACGGTGGACGGAACCCTGGACTATCTCTACGACAGGTTCGGGATTTCGACCCCCTTGGCCAATCTGCTCTACTCGGATTTGACCGAACGGCTCAGACCCCGGGCCCGGGGAGTCGATTTCGGTTTGCGTCTGCTGGACGGAGTCTGGTGCCGATACCTGGGTTTCGCCAATGACAAGAAAGAGCTGCAGGTCTGGATCCGTGCGGGAGGGGATCCCCTGATTCAGCGTTTTGTGCTGATCGACAAGACGACGCCGTTGCGGCTCCACAGTGCCACGACTCTGCATTGGCTCTCCGTCGGTAGAGTGACGGGGAAGCCTTTTGAGCTGAACCTGCCGGCCAATGCCCATCGCATACCCATCGAGCCGGCTCCATGAGGGAGGAGAGAAAAATGCGTACAAAACGAACGAGCGGTTTTCTTCTGAAATTCGTCATTGTGGCGGCACTGGTGGGCTTTTTCTCCCCCTCACTGAAGCGGATTCGTCAGGAAGACGGTACTCCGGGCTATCGGATCAAGCTGTTCAGCCAGGCGCAAGCCCGTCGAGGCGGCCGCGGAGGCGGTCGAAGTTTCCGGGGAGGCGGCGGACGGAGTTTCGGAGGCGGCGGGATGCGCAGCCGTCCCAGCCGCAGCATCCGCAGCAGTCGAAACTATGGAGGGAATTTTCATCGGGCACCCGGTCGTCGACCTGCGGCGAGCCGACCGGTCTCCAAACGTCCCACCTCCACCCGACCTACCAAAAAACCCGGCAGTTCCCGTCCCGCATCCAAACCGTCGAAGCCGAGCAAACGTCCGGTAACGACCCGGCCGGCCAAAAAACCCGGAACCGGACAACCGAATCGGCCGGCTCAGGGACCCGTCACGATTCAACCGGTCAAAAATCCGGCAGCGGGGAAGCCGGGCAATGGTAATCGTCCCAACCGTCCCGGGCAAGGGGAGCGTCCGCAGCGTCCCGGAACTCGGCCCATCACGATCCAACCGATCGTCAATCCCGGGACCGGAAAGCCGATGCCGGGGCAACCCGGTTCGCGGCCTCCGGGTCAGCGCCCGCCCGGGAACCGTCCTCCCCATAACAGACCGCCTCATCCGCCTCCGTATTATGGCCATCCCGGCTGGCACGACGATTGGTATGACGATGACTGGTGGGTCGCCCCGGCAGCGGCGGTGACGGCTGGAATCGTGATCGGAAGCATCGTGGCCAGCCTGCCTCCCTCCTGTGAGACGGAAGTGGTCAACGGAAAAACCTATTACGAGTGCAACGGGACCTGGTATCTTCCCTATTACGAGGGAAGCGTTCTCAAATACAAGGTGGTCAATCCCCCCCGTTGAGAAATCCGTTCCGAGCGACTGTTTCGAATCCGGCCGGAATCTTCGGGGCCGGATCCTCTCCTACAGGATTTTATGAAGGCCGTTGGCTTCTTCCATCCAGTGGTGGAGCGCCTCCCACTCTTCGTTTTCCACCAGGGCTTCACAACGTTCGAGCTCTCCTTTGAAGCATTCGATCGCCCGGAGGAGGTTCTCCTTGTTCTGCCGAAAGATATCGGTCCACATGGTGGGGGAACTCTTGGCGATGCGGCTCATGTCGCGGAATCCTCCGCCGGCCAGAGCGATGATCGCTTTGGGATTTTCCTGCTTCATGACGGCGTTGGCCAGCGAATAGCTCAGGGCATGGGGCATGTGGGAGATAAAAGCGGCGTGCCGGTCGTGCTCCTCCGCGTTCATGTAGAAGATTTTCATTCCCAGATCGGTGAAGATCTGTCTGGCGAGGCGCCGTTGGTGTTCTCCACTCTCCTCGATGTCGCAGAGGACGACCACCTGCCCCCGATAGAGGTCTGGAATGGCGGCACCCGGACCCGATTTTTCCGTTCCGGTCATGGGGTGGGCGGCGACGAAATTGCGCCGGATCGCCGCAGGGACGGCGTCGACAATGAGCTTCTTGGTACTGCCGAAATCGATGACGGTCGTTGTCTCCGGAAGGGAGTCGAAACTCTGGAGGACCTGGATGATCCCGTCGACGGGAATGGCCAGAATAATGAGATCGAGCGTTTTGAACTCCTCCAGCTCTTCCATGATTTTGTCCACCAATCCCAGTTGAAGGGCTTCGATGCAGTGCTGGTCGTTGTGATCGTATCCGAAAAGCTTTACGTCCTGATATTGAGCCCTGAGGGCCTGGGCGAAGGAACCCCCCATCAGCCCCAATCCGATGATGCCTACATTCATGGGTCCACTCTCTCCTTGTGCGTTGAAGACTCGGTTAAATTTTGGCGTTAAAGGATCAATTCCCTTTCAGACAAAAAAAGGTATTATAGCCTTGAAAAACTTTCTAAAACACCGGGGACCGGTGTTTGCTAGGGATTGAAGAAGGGAAACGAATGTTTAAAAAGGTGTTTCTGCTGTTCGTATTGGCGTTCGGAGTTGCGACGATGCTTCCGGCGGCCACGATCAAGAAGGCCCCCATTACCAATATCAGTATCGAGGGGATCAGCGATGCCGAGAAACTGATGGAGGTCATCGGGATCAAAAAAGGGGACCTCTACACACCCGAAAAGGTCGAGAAGGCCAAGGAAGCCATCATCAAAGCCCTGGAGGCCCAGGGACTCTACGGAACCACCGTGGAGGCGAAGGTGACGCCCGTCAACGACAGTGTCGCGATCACCTTCGATGTCAACAAGGGTGAAGAGATCAAAATCGACAAGGTGACCTTCGTCGGCAACAAACAGGTCTCCGCTTCGGATCTGGAGAAGGATCTGGTCAACAAAGAGGGGACCTGGTTCAGCTGGATTCCCATCATCGGTGGCGGCGGAGGGAAGGCGATGCCCGATCAGCTTCCCTACGACCAGATGCGGATCCGCGAAGCCTACCTGGAACGGGGATATCTCGATGCCAAAGTGGCCGAACCTCTGATGAAGGTCGACTTCGCCAACCATACCGCCGAAGTGACCTACATCGTTCACGAAGGCGAACCCTATAAGATTTCCAAAATTTCCATCGCCGGCAAGGTCCCCGGTCTGGATGTGAAGAAGGTGATGGAAGAGCTCAAGCTCAAACCCGGAAAAACCTTCGACGTCAAAAAGCTTCGAAGGGATCTTTCCAAGTTGCAGGAAATCGTCGGAGACCAGGGGTACGCATTCGCCCAGATCAAACCGCTGTTCAAAAAAGATGACAAAAACCATACGGTCGCCGTCACCTATCAAATCAATCCCAACAAAAAAGTCCGGATCCATGACGTCATCATTTCCGGCAACACCAAGACCCTCGATTATGTCATCCGACGTTACATCTATCTGGCGCCGGGCGACTATTTCAACTATACCGATCTCCAGGATACGAAAAAAGAGCTCCAGCGAACCGGGTTCTTCGACAAGGTCGTAGTCAAACCCCAGCGGATCAACGATCATGAAATGAACCTGGTGGTCGAAGTGACCGAAGCCCAGACCGGAAGCATCTCCGGGGGAGTCGGATACGGAAGCTACGATGGGTTCAT
>CAZGGT010000195.1:0-6306 GCA_964525335.1 uncultured Nitratifractor sp.
TCGTAGATCTTGTCGTAGAAGTCGTACATCAGCTCCCGCATTCCCTCTTCGCCGCCGATGGCATCGTAGAAGGCTTTCGGAGGATTGTGGAAAGTAACCTCGGCCCCTTTTTCGACGGGGGTGATGGGAAGGGCGCGGATCTCTCGGGGAGTTGCCATGTGGAGCCTTTATGCAGTGGATTTGAAACGATTATAGTCAAAGCCCCTTAGAGGTCGCAGAAACGCTCCAATAGGCAGTGATAGGATTCGATGCGGCGGTCCCGGAGGAAGGGCCAGATCTTCCGTACCTCGGCTCCCGCGTTTAGGTCCAGCTTCACCATCAGGATCTCTTCCGCCTCCTCCGAAGCCGTCGCCAGGGTCTCTCCCTGGGGTCCGAAGGCGAAGCTGTGGCCCCAGAAACGGATTCCCCCCAGGACGCCGGAGGGATCCTTCTCGACGCCGACCCGGTTGACGGTGAGCACCGGCAGGCCGTTAGCGACGGCGTGGCCCCGTTGGACGGCGATCCAGGCCTCCCGCATCTTTCGCCGCTCCTCCTCGGTATTCTCCTTCTCGCAGAGTTCGTCCCGGCGGTCGGTCGGGCACTCCAGGTAGCCGATGGCGGTGGGATAGATCAGTACTTCGGCCCCCTTGAGGGTCATGATCCGGGCCGCTTCGGGATACCACTGGTCCCAGCAGACCAGGACCCCCAGCCGCCCCACCGAGGTATCGACGGGTTCGAAACCCGTGTCGCCGGGGGTAAAGTAGAACTTTTCGTAGTAGCCCGGATCGTCGGGGATGTGCATCTTGCGGTAGCGGCCGGCGACGGAGCCGTCGTTGTCGAAGACCACGGCGGTGTTGTGGTAGAGGCCGGGGGCGCGCTCCTCGAAGAGGGAAGCGACCAGGACGACGCCGTGTTTCGCCGCGACGCCGCTCCAGAATCGCACGTCCTCTTCGTATCCGGAAGCGTATTCGAAGTATTTCGGATCTTCGCATTGACAAAAGTATTCGCTCTGGTGAAGTTCCTGGAGGACGATGAGCTCCGCACCGTTTCGGGCCGCTTCGGCGATCCGGGCGAGGGTATGGGCGACGGTCGCCTCCTTGCTGCCGTGGTAGGCCTGTTGGATGAGGGCGGCGTTCATGGGGCTCCTTTCAGTAGTCGATCTGCATCGTCGAACAGTGGAGGCTGCCTCCCTGGGTGACGAGGATCGAGGAGGGGATGGGGATGACCTCCCGGCCGGGGAAGAGCTCTTTGAAGATCGTTCCCACCTTCCGGTCCCGGGGGAGGTCGTTGTAGCTCGGATAGAGCAGGGTGCCGTTGGCGATGAGGAAATTGGCGTAGGTGGCGGGGAGGCGTCGGCCCCTTTCGTCCCGGATCTCCCGGGCCATGGGGAGGGGAACGAGGCGGTAGGAAGCCCCCTTCGGGGTCCGGAAGCTTCGCAGTTCCTCCTCCATCGCCTTGAGTTCGGCGTAGTGTTCGTCCGCCTCGTCGTCGCAGGAGACGTAGGCGATGGTGTCGGGGGCGACGAAGCGGGCGAGGGTGTCGACATGGCTGTCGGTGTCGTCCCCGGCCAGGTAGCCGTGCTCGAGCCAGAGGATCCGCCGGGCCCCCAGGTACTCCCGCAGGCGCCTTTCGACCTCCTCTTTGCCGAGGCCGCCGTTGCGGTTGGGATTGCAGAGGCAGCGGGTGGTGGTGAGGATCGTCCCGGCACCGTCGGTGTCGATGGAACCCCCTTCCAGGACGAAGTCGATCGACTCCAGGGGGGTCTCGCCGAAGAATCCCCGCTCCCGGAGCTTCCGGTTGACGGCGTTGTCAAGCTCCGCGTCAAACTTCCCGCCCCATCCGTCGAAGGTGAAATCGAGCAGCTTTTTCTCTCCATCCTCCTCGACGCTCAGCGGTCCGTAGTCCCGGGTCCAGGTGTCGTCGTAGTCGATCCCCACGAAGGTCAGGTTGCGTTTGGAACAGAAGTGCTCCGAGATGGCGGACTCCTCTTTGCAGAGGATGGTGACGCTCTGGGAATAGGCGACGGCCTGGGCGATGCGGATGAAGGGGCCGTAGCTCTTCTGCAGGTCGCCTTCCCGCGCCCAGTCGGTCCCTTCGTGGGGAAAGGCCAGGAGGATCGTCCGGTGGGGCTCCCACTCGGCTTTGAGCCTACGCAAGGTTTTCTCCTAAGGGAGAAAAAGTAAGAAGTGGGTAGTGGGTAGTGGGTAGTGGTTCCGGCCTTTGGCCGGGAGGTGAAAAGTGAAAAGTTAAGAGTGAAAAGTTTTGGTTTGCGTTGCTTGGCAACGCTTTTCTTCCAATGCCTAATGCCCAATGCCCAATGCCCAATGCCCAATGCCGTCGCCAGAGGCGACTTGCGACTTGCAACCTGCGACTTGCGACTTTTGTCATCGTCAATCCAGCTCGCATTTTCCGCTGCAGCGCCCTTCGTTGCTCTCCCTGATCGATTTGCGGAGCTCTTTGACGAGGGCGTAGAGTAGGTAGATCGTGATGATGGCGCCGATGATCTTTCCGATGGTCATCCAGAGCATGGCTCTCCTTTCCAGTATAATCGTACTATGGCTTTCATTCGAATCGACAAGAGAAATTTCTATCACAATCTTAACCAATTGGCTCTGAAAGCGGGGGGAAAGGAGCGGCTCGCCGCGGTCCTCAAGGACAACGCCTATGGCCACGGCCTGGAGCCGATGGCGGAGCTGGCGGCGGAGTACGGGATCACCCAGGCGGTGGTGATCTCCAACGCCGAGGCGGATCGGATCGAAGGGCGCTTCGAAAACGTCCTGGTCCTGGGGGACGAAGCGCGGGTCCATCCCGGCCGCTCCTACGCCGTCTCGGAGCTTTCGGTCCTGGAGCGGGTCGATCCCGAAGCGAAGGTGGAGCTGAAGATCGATACGGGGATGCACCGCAACGGGATCGACCCGGAGGATCTGGGAACGGCCCTGGAGATCGTCCGGAGGCGGGGGCTGACCCTCTTTGGCGTCATGACCCACTACCGCAGCGCCGACGAACTGAGCAGCGAATATTTCTGGCAGAGGAAGAATTTCGAGCGGGTCAAAGCGGCGGTGAGGAAGGCGGGGTTCGCTCCGCGCTTCCACTCCCACAACAGCGCGGCGCTCCTGCGGAGCAAACGGTTCGACGAGGATCTGGCCCGGGTGGGGATCGCCCTCTACGGCTACAACACCCTCCCGGAGAGCTTCGATCCGGTGGAGCTTCGGCCGGTTCTCTCTCTCTGGGCCCGACGCACTTCGACCCGCCGCCTTCCTGCAGGCGCCCGGATCGGTTACGGAGGGAGCTACACAACGCCCCGGGAGATGACCGTCTCCACCTACGACCTGGGCTACGGGGACGGATGGCCCCGGGGCGACGCCGCCCGTCCCTACGTCACCGAGGAGGGGCTGCCGATTCTGGGGAGGGTCTCGATGGATTTTCTCACCCTGGAAGGGGAGGGGGAGGAGGTTTGCATCCTGGCCGACGCCCGCCGGGCCGCCCGACACTACGGAACGATCTGCTACGAGATGACCACGGCCCTGATGCCGACGATTCCCAGGGAGGTGAAGAGATGAACCGAATCGCAGGAGCCTTCGGAGTTGTGGCGTTTACGTTGTCGCTGGGGCTCTTAACGGGGTGTGGAAGCGCCCCGCAGCCTCCCCGGCCCGTGACCCGGAGTCCCTATCTCGGACGAAAACTGGTGAAGTTTGTCATCGACAACGGCGCTCCCTATCGCAAAATTCCCCTGAAAAACGGCGGAGCCATTTTGGAATGGCGTTCCGACTTCGGAAAGCTGATCGCGGTGGCGATGGGACGCAGCGACGAGATGCTCGATCGTTGCGAATTACGCCTGGAGGTGGATAGAGATCGAATCGTTCGGCGCATCTGGATCCTCGAGGATAGCGCCAAATGCAACGGGGTGCTCAGATAATCGCTTCCGAAGCGTTTCCAAACCGGATCCTTCGGCAAATACCCCAAAAAAACCCATATTTTCTTAAGAATCGTAGATATCTGTTTCTATTAAAGTTTTAGCAAAGTAAACGATTGTTAAGATACTCTCATATTCCGGTGTCGTAGAGGTGCAATTAAGTGGTCTTGCATTCCGGTTGACACCATTATTCTTATTATTAGAATATTGAAAAGGGAAGATGAGGATGGAAGAGAGAATCTCGGCGCGTGTCGGATATTGCAATCCCGGAGATGTGCGGGAGGATCGGGAAGCGATTTTCGATTTTTTTACAAAGATTTTCACGGAGTTTCTGGAGGTGAATGTCGGGGAGATCCTGGAAGAGTGCCGCAACGACACGCCGCAGCATCGCTGTGATCTGGTGGTGGTCGACTGTCGCGATCTCTCCCGGGAATCATTCGCCCGGAGTGTGGAACTTCTGGAGAGTCTGAAACGTCGGGACGAACGGATCAAGCAATTGATCCTTTATCGCAAGGGGGAGTTGGCGCAGCTCTCCTCTCTGATGGACAAGGGAGCCCGCTGTTTCTTCCCCGTCCCTTGGGACGTGGAAGCGATCCGATATGTGTTGCGTCCCCTGCTGGAGCTGATGACTCTTCCGGGACGCCTACGGCGTTGTCAGGGGGCGCTGCATGCGTGTCGTTCATCTCTGGAGAGGGATCGGGAGGAACGCGTCGGAAGGCTGGAGGCCCGGTTGGCGACCGAAGAGGGATTTGTCCGGCGTCAGTTGAACGAGATGGAACGCAGCCTTCGCGAACTTGTCAACATGCACACACTGATCCTGCAGGATACATCCGAGGATGGAATCCGCAGCCATCTGGGGCGGGCGGAACGGGCTGCGGCGTTCCTCGGGGAACGGATCGAAGAGATCCGGGGGTATTTCGATGGGATCGAAGATTCGGGGATCTCCCGTCAAACATTCAATCTCAACCATGTACTTTCCGGCAGCAGTGAACGGATCGGGCCGGAGTTCGAAGCGGCGAAGATGGAGTTGGTTTTCGAACAGGAGCACAATGTCCCGGCGAAGATCACGGGAGATCCGGTCCAACTGGGACAAATCCTCGTCTCACTGTTCGAGATCCTCGCCGAGCTGGATCGGGCCGGGGATCTGATCCTCCATCTTTCTCTGGAATCCCCGGAAGGCTCCGAGGAGGGCCTGTTGCGATTCCGTATGACACGGGAGAGAATCAAAGCCGGGTCCGAAGAGTGGAAAGAGAGACTGGAACGGCATCCGGGCATCCGGGAGGCACGGCGTCGGATCGAAGAGCTGGGAGGAGGATTGGAACTCGGTACGGGCGAAGAGGGTACGGTGCTCTCCTTCACGATCCCGGTACGGAAGACGGAGCGTCGCAGCTATCGGCTCCCTTCCCGGGAGTGGATGGGGAAACGGATCCTGATCGTGGATGCCCATGAGGCCTCGGCACGGGCGTTGGCCGGCATGTTGGGTTATTTCCGTTTTCATCGGGTGGATCGGGTGGCGAGTCCGGAAGAGGGAACGCAGAGACTTTATGAAGAACGCTATGACATCATTTTCGTCCACGAGAACCTGTTCGATGCGTTTGCGGACGAGGCTTTGTCGATACGTCGGGATGCCCATCTGGTTTTGATGACCAGGCATCGGGAGAAGTGGGGGCGGCAACGAACCCACGAGGCTCCTGTCGAAGCGCTGCTTCCCCTGCCGTTTACCCAGCAGGATGTCTTCGATGTATTGCTGGAGCTCTATTCGGGGGAACGGATGGAGGATCTTCAGGAGACCTTGGCGATACTGCGGGAAAATCTCACCTTTTTGCTGGGTGGGAAAACGGCACTCTACATCGGACCGGAGGATAGCGATCTGCTCAATGTCCAGAACCTTCTGGAAGGAGCTCGGATCGTCACCGTACGGATCGAAGAACCGGAGCAGGCCGAAGCGCTGCTGGATAAAGTGGATCTGGTGATACTTCACGATGCGTATCCCGATGCGGTCCGAAAGCGTCTGTTGGCGCTTTGCCGGGAACAGTGTTCCACGGTACCGGTTTTTGCACTGTCGGAGGGTCGGAGTGCCGAGGAGATTATGGAGCTGAAACGCGCGGGTGTGGATCATTCCCTGCCTCTTCCTCTCGATCCCGAACGTTTCTATCGGATGGTTCTGGATACGATGTTGGAACGGGGAAAGGTATGAATCCGGAAGAGCGTTCCCGGTTGTGGGATGCTTCCTCAAGGAGGTTTTATCTATTCAAAAGTGGAGATTCGGGGTCATGGTGGAAGTGAGGGGAATCGAACCCCTGTCCTGAAACAGCCAGGACCGTGACTCTACATGCTTAGTCGGTGTCGTTGAAATCTCGTCCTGCCTCGCACGGCACCCAGAGCTGCGCAGGACCAGCCTCGAAGATTCGTCG
>CAZGGT010000196.1:0-11357 GCA_964525335.1 uncultured Nitratifractor sp.
TCTATGAGGAGTCTCAACGATGAATGAATCCCGACAAGCGCTCCCGGAGCAACTGATGGCAAAGATCCCCGAACTCCCCTGGCTGGAGATGGGAACCGGCTTTCTCGTCGGCCTGGCCGTCGGCTACTTCCTCAAAAAGAGCTTCAAGCTCCTCCTGGCTCTCCTGGGAGTCGGCATCATCCTCATCTTCGTCCTGGAGAGCCAGAAAGTGGTCACCATCAACGAAGAGGGCCTCGCCCATACCGTCGCCGCCGGTTCCGAGCAGTTCAAACATTTCGCCGGCTTTCTCCAGGAACGACTCTCCCGCCTCAGCTTCGCCGGCAGCGGTTCCGCCGTCGCCGGCTTCGTCGCCGGGCTGAAAATGGGGTGAGCAGGTGGCAGGTAACAGGTAAGAAGTAAAAAGTAAGAGGTAAGAGATGGGATTATCGTCGTCTGAAATTGTTTCCGACATTCCATTCCTTTCGATCCGCTCTTCTCTCTTCTACCCGCTACACACTACACACTACCCACTCCTTTCCCCTCCCCCGGAGGAGAAATGTTAGTCCACATCTGCTGCGCCGTCGACAGCCACTATTTTCTGCAAAAGCTCCGGGAGGACTATCCCGGAGAACGGCTCGTCGGCTTTTTCTACGATCCCAACATCCACCCCTACAGCGAGTACCGTCTGCGACTGCTGGAGGTGGAGCGGAGCTGCCGACTGCTGGGAATCGAACTCATCGAGGGGCCCTACGACACCGAGGCGTGGCTGGCGGCGGTGCGGGGCCTGGAACACGAACCGGAAAAGGGAAAACGCTGCAGCGTCTGCTTCGACCGGCGCTTCGAAGTGAGCGCCGCCAAAGCCGCCGAACTGGGAGAACGCAGCTACACCTCTACGCTGCTGACCTCCCCCAAGAAGTCCCTCGAACAGCTTCGACAGGAGGGAGAGCTGCTGGCGGAGCGCTACGGAATTTCCTTTGTCGCTCCCGACTACCGCAAAGCCTCCGGGACCCAGGAGCAGAACCGCCTGGCCAAAGAGGCGCGACTCTACCGGCAGGATTACTGCGGCTGCCTCTACGGTCTGACGATGCAGCGGGAACAGCAGCGTAAACTCGCCGACGAGCTTTTTGTCCCCGTTTCGGGACAGATCCAGCCTGAATCGATCGAAGAACGTATCGCCCTCTACGAAAAACGACTCCGATTGGAGGAGGAGGGGCGTTCCTACCGCATCGTGCGGGAACGCTTTCTCAACTGGCGTCTGCTCCACGCTCTGCTGAAGGTCGGCAGGAAGAGCGTCGCCGCCCATATCCTCCCCTACTCCACCCTCAAGCGCGACTACACCCGGGGCAAGGTCCGGGAACACCTCGGCCCTCTCGCCTACCTGAACCGGGACGAAGTGCGTTTTCTCACCCTGGAGAGCTATCGGCGTTTCAGCGGTCGGGACTATCCATCCGTCACAGCCCTCATCTTCTCCCCGCCTTCCTTTGAAGAGGAGCTGGAGGTCCGACGGCGTCTCTCACCCAATCCCTACGACCTCAGCCCGATCCTGGTCGTGGAAGAGATCCCGCGAGGGAACGTCGAACTGCGGTTGGAGAGTCACGTCTACGAAGATGTGCGGGATCGTCTCATCGAGACGGAAAATCGGGAGTAGCGGGGAAAAGCGGTTCGGAAGATTCTGCCGGGACTGTGTGTGCTACTGCTCCGGATCCGTCCCGATCTTTCCCTCCAGAAAGGCGAGGACCTCATGGGCCTCCTTGGGCTCGCTGAAGAAAAACCCCTGCATTTCGTTGCACCCGAGCAACTGAACGAGTCGACGCTGATCGACGGTCTCCACCCCTTCGGCGATGATCTCCAGTCCCATGGCGTTGGCCAGGGCGATCGAAGCCTTGACGATATTTTGATCGTGGGGATTGGAGGTGATTTCTTCGATAAACGACTTGTCGATTTTGAGTTTGTCCACCGAAAAATCTTTGAGCATCGAAAAGGAGGAGTACCCCGTACCGAAATCGTCGATGGAGATTTTGCATCCGATCTTCTGGAGCCTCCGGATCATTTCCAGTTCGACGCTTTTGGAGTCGAGGTAGGTCGTCTCCGTGATTTCGAATTCGATCCGGGAGGGATCGATCTCCCATTCCCGCAGGGTCTCCTCCACGAAATCCGGCCAACTCTCATCCATCAGCTGACGACGGGAGAGATTGATGGAGAGCGGGATATTCCGGGAATCGGAAAACTCCGCCTCCCATTCCCGGAGGAAACGGCAACATCGGGAAAAGACCCATTTCCCGATCTGGAGAATCAGATTGCTCTCTTCCGCCACGGGAATGAATTCGGAAGGCTGAAACTCTTCGCCGACCACGGAAGCATCGAGCCGGATCAGCGCCTCCAGCCCCACTACCTTGCGGTTGCGCAGATCGATTTGAGGTTGGAAAACGAGGTAGAATCCGTCCTTCTGCAAAGCTTCCCGCAGGGTCTTTTCGATGAGAAATTGCCGCTTGAGCGCGTCGTCCAGCTCTTTGGAATAGAACTGATAACAGTTTTTCCCCTTTTCCTTGGCCCGGTACATCGCCATGTCGGCATATTGGAGGAGCTCTTCGGGAACCAGGGAATCGTAGGGGAAAAGGGTGATGCCGATGCTGACACCCAGATATTGTTTGAGTCCCAGGACTTCGAAAGGTTCGTTGATCCGGTCGATGATCTTTTGGGCGATTTTCATCAGCGTATCGGGGGAAGAGACATCTTCGATGACCAGAAGAAATTCGTCCCCTCCCAGGCGACCGAAGCTGTCGGTCACCCGGAGAATCCGGCGCAGTCGCCGGGTACACTCCCGCAGCACCTGGTCCCCCGCTTTGTGCCCCAGGGTATCGTTGATCCGTTTGAAGTTGTCCAGGTCGATGAAAAAAAGAGCCCCCGCCCTCTGATGCCTCTTGGCCCGGTTGATCGCTTCCTCGAGTTTTTCGAGAATCAGCTTCCGGTTGGGCAGACCCGTCAGCGCGTCGTGATTGGCGTCGAAGCGAAGGGCTTCCCGATTCTCCAACAGATCGGAAATATCGGTGACGACCGCCACCCGATAGGCTTCATCCGTCTCGTCCATCTGTATGGTATGTATCGAGAACCAGGCGAGCCGGTCTTTCTCCCGCTCTCCGCCCAAAATCCTCACTTCTCCACAAAAGGAGCCCTCCTTCATGAGTCCCTGCATCATCTTCCGAAAATCCGCAGGATGGAAATGCGTCGAAAACTCTTCCAGATTCTTCTGACGGATCTGTTCTCGTTTCAATCCGACCATTCGCAAAAATGCGTCGTTACAGGCCAGAATCCTCTCGTCACTGCTTAGAATGACCATCCCTTCCGAGACTTCTTCAAAAATCTTCTTTAGAACTTTTTCATAGAGTTCGGACTCTTTCATCCCCATCCTTTCACCGCATCTGCCTTCTCTCCTTCTGCCGGTTCCTCCGGAGTCCGGTCTCGTTTCCGCATTTTCTGAGACATTCTATTAGGAAAACGGTTAATCTCTTCTAAAAGATTCTTCAGATCCTCCTCGGGTACCCCGACTGCGCACCAGCACCGAGGCGGTCATTCCCACCCGCAGTTTCACTCCCTCGGGCAGGGGGTTCTTCAGGGCGATCCGGACGGGAATCCGCTGGGCGAGGCGGATCCACTGGAAGACCGGTTTGACCTGGGGCAGGAGGTTGGGGCCGGGATTGCCGTCGGGAGGGGTGATCCCCCAGGCGATCGACTCGACCCTTCCCTTCAGGGGCCGGTCGGGATAGGCCATGAGGGTGACGACCGCTTCGTCCCCGATGCGGATGCCGTCCACCTGGTCTTCCCGGAAAAAGCCGAAAACCCAGAAGGAGTGTCGGTCCACCAGGGCGAGAATCGGCTTGTTGGCCACCGCCTGGGATCCCACCTGGAAGTTGATGTTGCTCACCCAGCCCTCCACCTCGGCGTAGACCCTGGTGTGGGCCAGGTCGAGGCGGGCTTTGTTGAGGGCCTCTTCGGCGCTCTCGATGTCGGCCTGGGCCTTGAGGTAGTTGACCCGGTTGCGGTTGAGATCTTTCTGGCTCACGGCGCCGGGGTCCTGCTGGTAGATCTTCTGGACCCGCTCGTATTCGATCCGCATTCCCTCGGCGTTCTCTTTGGCCCGGCGAAGGCGCGCTTCGGCCTGGCGTACCTTGAGTTCGTAGAGGGTCGGATCGATCTCGAAGAGGAGATCCCCCTTTTTCACCGCCTGGTTGTCCCGGATGTAGAGGGTGATGACCCGCCCCGTGACCTGGGGAGTCACCAGGACCACCTGGGAGCGCACCTGGCCGTCCCGGGTCCAGGGATTTTCGAAATACCGCCGCCATTTCTGCCAGCCGAAATAACCCGCCGCGCCGAAGAGAGCCAGGGTCAACAGGAGTTTGAAGAGGGTTGCGATCGCTTTGTTCATGGGGCCTTCCTAAAAGTGGATCCAGAGATGGTCGATGAGCAGGATGTAGAGCATCCAGATCGCCAGAAACACGTAGCTGGGGGCGTAGAACCAGCGGGTGAGCTTGAGGCGGTTCATCAGCAGGGAGGTCACCCCCGCCAGGAAAAAGCCCAGCACGATCACCGGAATCACCGGGGAGAAGTAGAGATCTCCGAGGCTCAGTTCGTGGGGCCAGGGGTTGCTCATCCGCCCCATCCTTTCGGCAGGATTACCTGTTCTTTCTCCAGCATCTTCCCCCAGTCGGTCCGCTCCCTGAGATGCCGCACCGTCTCTTCGGAGAGGTAGCGTCCTCCCCGGCTGATCTGCCAGCCGCCGCCCAGGGCTTTGTAGAGAAGCGCCACCTGGGTCGCCATGTTCCCCCGGAGCCGGGCGTACTGGTCCTGGTAGCGGGTGAGGCTCTCGACGGATTTGAGGAGGCGCTGGTAGCTCACCAGTCCGTCGTTGTACTGGCGCATGGAGATGTTGAAGGCCCGGACCGAGGCCTTGACCGCCGCTTCGCTCTCCAGGAGCTGCTTGCGGGTGTAGCGGTAGTTGTCCAGGGCGTAGGAGACTTCGTGGACGGCGCCGAGGACCGTTTTGTTGTAGCGCACCAGCGCCTCCTCGAACCGGGCGTCCTGGAGGCGGATGTTGTTGCGGATCCGGCCGTACTGGAAGAGGTTCCAGGCGAAACTGGGACCGGCGATCACCCCGATGGAGTGGCCGGGGGTAAAGGGGATCGCCGAGGGGTTGGCGTAGGAGATGCTTCCGATCAGGGAGAAGCTGGGATAGAGTTCGGCGGTGGCCACCCCGATCTGGGCGCTCTGGGCGTGGGCCCGGTACTCCGCCACCCGGACGTCGGGCCGGCGGGTGATCAGCTCGGCGTCGATGGGACGGCGGGGATCGAAACGTGGCTTCGGGATCAGGGAGATCCCCAGGAGTTCTCCGCCTTCCTTGAGCTGGATGGCACCCTTTTCCCTGCGGGTGATGCGCCGGAAGTCGTCCCGGACGCGGCGGCGGGTCAGGTAGCGGTCCGCTTCGCCGGGATTGAGCCCCAGGAGCAGGGCCAGGGCGTTGCGGGCCCGGATCATGGAGAGCTGCAGGTCGTAGAGGGCGGAGCGGGTGGAGTGGAGCTGGGTCCTGGCCTGCTGCATGTCCAGCTCCGAGACGTTGCCGGAGTTGAACTGGATCTCCGTGACCTTGGTGACATACTCCTGGATGGCGATGTTGCGCCGGGCGTAGGCGATCCGCTCCTGGGCGGTGCGGTAGGCGATGTAGTTGCGGGCCACCTCGGCGATGACCGTCACGAGGATGTCGTCGTAGGAGGCGATGGCCGCGTAGAGCTGGGCTTCGGCCGATTCGGTCCCCCGGGCGTATTTGCCCCAGAGGTCCAGCTCCCAGCCCAGGTCGAAGGCGGCGTTGACCGAATCGGAGGAGGGAAGTTTGTTGCTGTCGGAGAGGGTTGCGCTTCCGGAGAGCTGCTGCACCTGGGGAAAGGCCATCCCCTTCCGGATTCCCAGCACCGCCCGGGCCTGGAGGATCCGCAGGCCGGCGCTTTTGAGATCCAGGTTCTGCCGGTAAGCGAGCTGTACCAGCCGGTCCAGGTCCCGGTCGTGGTAGATCGTCCACCAGCGGGCCAGGTGGGGGTCCCTGCGGTGGCGCCGCTTCTCCCAGCCCTCGGGGAGGCGTACCCTGCCCGGGCCGTGGAAGTCGGGCCCCACGGCGGCGCATCCGCCCAGTCCCAGCAGCGCTCCGGCCCCCAGGAGGCTCCGCCGCAGAAAGACTCTCCTCCCCTTCATCAGAAACGGCTCCATCGCAACTGCTCCTCTCCGATCCGCTCTTCCAGGTCGTTCATGCGGATCGCACTGCGGACGAAGGCATGGCGCAGCGCCAGGTACTCCGCCAGGTCCGCCGCCTCCCCGTTCGGGAGCGTACGTCCCTCCAGCTCCCGGTTCCGCCACTCCAGCCGTCTTCGGAGAGCCTCCGCGTCGAGGGGCTCCCCCGCAGCGCAGCGTTCCCTCTCCGCGATGCGGGCGCGAAGCTCCCGGGGAAGCCGGCGACGGCTCTCCTCCTCCATCTCCATCAGGGCCGTGGCCCGTTCCGCCTCCTCCAGCCAGCGCTCCAGGGCTCCGTAATCGATCCGGTCGAAATAGCGGCGGTCCAGGGAGGCCGCCATGGCGCGGATCCGCTCCAGGGCCGAGCGCATGGCCCCGACGGACCCCCTCCTCCGGCCGCAGAGCCGCCCCTCCCGCCCCCGGATCCATTCCCTCCAGGAACGCAGAAAGACCCGCTCCGGACGGCTGGAAAAAGGTAGATAGTAGAAAAAGAGGAGCAGGCCGAGAAAGAGGTAGAAGAGCATCAGCATCGCCAGAAAGATCTCGAAGCTGAACACCCGGTCGTTGAGGATGTACTGAAAGGAGAGTCCCAGACCGAAAAAGAGCGCCAGGGGGACCGGGATCAGCCAGAAGGTCAGAAACATGTATCCGAAGATGTAGAGGGCCAGCTCCCATCCCCCGTAGAGCTGGGGGAGGATCCAGACGTAGGCGACAAACGAGACCAGAAAGGAGAGAGAATAGATCAGGATCAGGGCCAGGGGGTTGATCCGCATTCCGAAGGTCACCAGGCTCAGGACCAGCCCCAGGGCCGCCACCATGTAGCCCAGCTGGGGGTGGAGGTAGTGCCACAGAAGCAACCCGCTCCAGAAGACCAGCATGCTCCGGAGGGTTTTGCTCCAGAGTTCGCTGTCGGCGAAGCGGAAGGCTCCGGAAGAGCCTTCGGGGACCCACTCGGCGGGGTCGGGCAGCGCCGAGGCGATCCGTCCCAGCCGTTGCGAGAGCCGGCGCAGCGCCCCGTGGAGCCGGGCCAGCTCCCGGGCCAGGCTCCACAGCTCCGCCCGCTCCAGGGGCAAAAGCCCGGCGCAGCGCCCTTCCATCCGCATCTTCCCGGCGTCGAAGGCTTCGGGGACCGAAATCGGACCGGGCGTTCGCCACCAGCGCTCCTGGGCCTCCATCATCTCCCCGATCTCCCGCCAGAGCCTCCCGGTCTCCGGGAAACACTTCCGCAGCTCCGGAAAACGCTCCGCCAGCTCCAGGACCCCCAGCCGGGCCAGCAGCCGGTCGATCCTCCGGTAGAGGGGTCTCAGCCGCTCCCAGCGGGAGGAATCGAGGACGATTCCGTCGAGAACCGGACTCTCTCCCTGACGCAGCGCCTTCTCCCAGGCCGCTTCCGCCGCCAGAAGCTCCGGCCAAAGCTCCCGCTCCTCGCTCCGCCCCTCCATGCGGCGCCGCCAGCGCTCCCAAAGCCCGTGGAGCGTCCGGACCCGCTCCAGGGATCCCGCCTCCGCCCGCTCCGGCCAGAGGTAGAGATTGACCATCGCGTAGACGAAGATCCCGAAGGCGGTGGTCCAGCTCCGGTCCAGGGCGTAGAGGAAGCGGTCGTCCACCTTCCCTTCGTTGAAGATCAGGACCATCACCATCAGGGTCACCAGCAGGAAGGTCCCGTCGCCCCGGTAGGCGTAGTAGAGATAGACCAGCAGCGCCGCCAGGAGCGAGAGGGAGAGGAAGTAGCCCAGGGGATCCTGGGGAAAGAGCGCGATGAGCGCCAGCCCCACGGCGGCCCCCGCCACGGTCCCTAGTACGCGCATCACCCCTTTGCCCAGGGTTTCGTGGAGCGGGCCGGCGGCGGCGATCACCATGATGGCCACCGCCCCCTGATAGGGCTGGTTCCACCCCATCGCCAGGGGAACCATGTAGGCGACGGTGATCGCCAGTGCGGTCTTGAGGGCGAAGCGGAGACGGGGGGTGAGGGTGAGTCCGAGCCCCGCTCCGGCCGCCTCCCGTCCGCCTGCCGCCCGCGCCGTCATCGCCCTACTCCTCCCCGCTCTTCAGGGAGCGGCCGCCGAGGTTGATGAGGCTGGAGACGAAGATCGCCATGTAGAAGACCCCCGCCACCGCCTCCGTGTAGGCGAAAAACTCCGCGATGTGGCTGGCGGGAGAGATGTCGCCGTATCCCAGGGTGGTGAGGGTGACGAAGCTGTAGTAGGCGACCCGGGAGAAGATCGCCCGCCACTCGGTGACTTCGATACCGTTGAAGGCCTGGGGATCGAAAGTGAGCAGGATCAGGTAGAGGATGGTCCAGATCAGGCCGAGAAGCAGATAGAGGGAGAGGGAGCCGACGATCTTGTTGGCGTCCACCCTCCCCTCGAAGAGGATCTTCCTCACCGCCAGCTTGAAGGCGCCGAGAAAGGCCAGCAGCAATAGAAGCAACAGCGCCAGCGCCGTCGCCTTGCCCGGGTAGAGTTTCCACAGCAGCGTCCCGGCCCCCATCAGGACCGCCAGCGTGTAGACGATCCGTTTCAGGGTCACGTCGGTCCGGAGGCTTTTGATCCCCACCACCAGCATGACGATGCTGACCAGGGAGAAGAGATCCTCCCCCCATCCCCCGGGAAAATCGTCGGCGACGGCGCTGCTGAACAGCAGGGCCGTCAGGGAGAGGAGGAGGTAGAGAAAGTTGTTCTCTTTACTCAGCTGCCGAAACGCCACCCGTCTCCCCCTGCTCTTCGGTTTCGGCGATCCAGACTTCGAAGAGTTTGTAGGCCAGGGCCAGGATCACGGCTCCCAGGAAAAGCCCGATCATTCCCATGAGCATCATTCCCCCGATGGCGCCGATAAGGATCACCAGCATCGGGATGTCGACCCCCCGGCCCATGAGCATCGGCTTGAGGACCCCGTCGCTGGCTCCCACGATGAGCATATAGATGGCGAAGATCGTGGCGGACGTCCCGCTGGCGACCGAATATTCGTAGGCGATCATGGGACCGATGACGATGAGCGCCGGCATCTGGATGATGGTGAGAAACATGATGAGTACCGCCCAGACCGGCGCGAGGGGAACCCCCATGGGAATCATGCCCAGCAGGGCCAGGGTGCTCTGGATCACCGCGACTCCGACGACGCCGGTGGCGACGCTGCGGACCGTCAGGGCCGAAAGCCTGGCCCACTCGTCTCCCCGGTCCCCCACCAGGCGCCGCATGATCCGCCGGTAGAAGGCGATCGCCCCCTCCTGCCCGATCAGAAAGACTGCTGCGACGATGATCGAGGCGACGGTGAGAAGCACGGTGGTGAGCGCCCCTTTGAGGAGCCCCGCCAGCCAGAGAACCACTCCCTTGATCTGTTTGTGGAACGGTTCCAGGGCTTTGGGGAGGTCCTCATGGGCTTTCTGCATAAACGCGTAGCTCTTCTCTCCGATCACGGGCCACTTTTTTACCTTCTCCGTCGGAGCGGGAACGGAGAGTTCCTTTTTCTCCACCGCGCTGACCAGGGACTGAGTCGCCCCGATCAGACTGCCGGAGAGTTGCCAGGTCGGAACCACCAGGGCGATGATGAAGGCGACCGCCACGGCGATAATGATCTTTTTGCGGTTTCCGAAACGTTTGGCCAGCATGTCGATGAGGGGGGCCAGTGCCACCGCCAGAATGATTCCCCAGAGAATGATGGGAAGAAAGGGTTTGACGATCAGATAGGATACGTAGAGAATGAGGGCCAGAAGGCCGAGTTTGGTGGCGATATCCACCGCCAACTGGATCTGTTCTCTCCGTTTGTTCGTATCGCTCATGATCCGCCTTCTCGTTTTTGGAAATGGTCCTATGGGTAGAGAAATGTTTTGAACGATTATATCGAACCGGAGCTTACCCGGGACGCAGCAATCCTCCGGCCTCCCGGGCGAACCCCTCCAACTCCTCTTCCGTCCCCCGGATCTCCCAGCGGACCCCCTCCCCCTCAAAGAATCGTTCTAGGCTTTCGAGCCCATAACGCTTCAAAAGATATTCGACCTGGCGCAGATGGGCATAGGCGCAGTGGAAGCTGCGGGTATGCCGCCGCTCCCAGGGCTGTAGCCGGGCCGCCTCCACCACCGCCCGGGCCGCGGCGCCGTAGGCCCGGGCCATGCCGCCGGTTCCCAGCTTGATGCCGCCGAAGTAGCGCACGATCAGGATGGCGCACTCTACCAGCTCAGCGCCCCGCATGACGCCGAGCACCGGCGCGCCGGCGCATCCCCTGGGTTCCCCGTCGTCGCTGCTGTTCTCGACGATCTGATCGTATTCATTGAAATGGCGATGGGCGTAGACGACATGATTGGCCTTGGGATGTTCGGCCCTGAGCCGCTCCCGGAGTCCGGGAACGTCGCCATAGGGGACGAGATGGGCCAGGAAACGGGAGCGTTTGAGCTCCGTCTCGGCCCTCCAGGGTTCAGTAACGGTCCGCATCGAACCCCCGGTTCCGCAGGAGAGCCCGGAGCAGCACCCCGGCGGAGGCCGCCAGCAGATCCACCCCCAGATCCCCCCACTCTGCGCTGCGCCAGGGGAGGAAACTTTGGATTCCCTCGATGAACGCCCCGTAGAGGGTCAAAATCGCCACCGTCCGCCAGGCTCCGGGCCGGTAGGCCTCCTGCAGCAGGTTGGCCAGGACCACGAAGGCGGCGAAGTGGTTGAGCTTGTCGGACCAGCGGAAGGGTCGGGGAATCTCTTCGCCCCAGGGAATAAGGGCCAGCACCGTGACGGCCGTGAGCGCGATCCAGAAGAGGCTCCGCCAGGGAATCCGCTCATTCCAGCGCAGCAACGTTGTCTCCGATAAAGCGGGCGAACTCCTCCCGGTCGTTGGGACACCTGGCCACACGGTAATCCTCGTATCCGATCTTTTCGGCGATCTCCCGGTGCTCCCGGTCCAACTCGAAGATCGTTTCGCTGTTGTCCACGGTAAAGGAGAGCGGGAAAATCAGGACCTTGAGGTTTTCCGGCTTGCGGAGCAGGTCGGCCAGGTTGGGCTCCAGCCAGGCGGCGTTGCCCACCTTGGACTGGTAGGCCAGTCTGATATTTTTGAATATCATCCCCCGCTCCCGCAGCACCATCTTCAGGGCCGAAACATTGGCCTCGACCTGCTTTTCG